>NZ_JAHGVE010000214.1 GCF_018835585.1 Pelorhabdus rhamnosifermentans | reverse complement strand
CGGAGCCATCGCCAGCGGGAAGGATCTAACTATTACCAGCGGCGGACAAGTCGTTCTGACAGGTAGTACTACGGCTAGTGCTAATATCGCCATTCAGGCGACAAGCGGCTTAAATAATCAAAGCATGCTGCTGGCAGGCGGAAATACGAACGTTGCCACGTCAGGCGAATTGGATAATAGCGGCGTATTAGCGGCAGGTCA
>NZ_JAHGVE010000213.1 GCF_018835585.1 Pelorhabdus rhamnosifermentans | reverse complement strand
GGAAACGATAATTTCCGCTTCTTCAATGTTGACGGAAGTTGTACAAAGATTGATGACTTCAATAAGCTTGGTACGAAGGTCTTCGGGTTTTACTTTACTTGGTACTTTAATAATCTCGCCTTTACGGCTAAAGTCTTGCTCCGGACGTTTAAATACTTTCGGACGAACTGTTCCCATTTGTGGACGGTAGTCGGGACAAAG
>NZ_JAHGVE010000212.1 GCF_018835585.1 Pelorhabdus rhamnosifermentans | reverse complement strand
GTATCGAAATCCAGGTACCCTGAGGCTCTTGAGGAGCAGCCGATACCGGATACGATGGTTGTGTTATCTTGACTGAGTCCCAGTTTATCGATGGCTTTGACTGCGGCACTTGTGACTATGCCGTTACCGCAGCCGGGACACCACATGTGAGGCAAGTGATTCTGACGATAATATTTTTGTACGAGTTGTTCCATGTTCATGAT
>NZ_JAHGVE010000211.1 GCF_018835585.1 Pelorhabdus rhamnosifermentans | reverse complement strand
AGGCCATTGCAGTTCTAACGGCCATTTTTTTCATCTCCTTTGATATCTTAAGACAGCTAATAGGCTTATATTACATCGTCAACTGTGATTTGATCACATCTGGCGATTGCCTTAATGTAATGAGAAAAAACTGTCCTTTGGTATGACTTGCTGTAGTATATGCGTGCGGGGAAAAATATGCAAGTTATCCATGTGATAATTTT
>NZ_JAHGVE010000210.1 GCF_018835585.1 Pelorhabdus rhamnosifermentans | reverse complement strand
GAGAGATTTTATAATGGGATTTACATTAGCAGTCACGAGACAAGACACTATTTATTTTGGTACAGACATAATTAGCTCTGTAAATGCGGACGTGGGTACGCCAACCAACTCTATGGCTAAAACTTACTTTAAATAATAGTGAAATAGGAAAACTTACTTCGAATAGTAACTCAGAAGAAACCAATTTGACTAATAGCGACACAGTAA
>NZ_JAHGVE010000209.1 GCF_018835585.1 Pelorhabdus rhamnosifermentans | reverse complement strand
CCAATCACTAATACGCGTTTGATTTCCATTGAAAATCCTCCTGTTCATATTAGAATGCTATTGGACTTGAAACTACCAGTACGAATGAAGGAGAGGTACTGCAAAAATTTAAGTAAAATTTTTGCAGTACCTTCATGTCATAATCAGCTTATTGCGCTTTTAATTTTTTGAATTCTTCTGTCAGCATCGGAATCACTTGCAGCGCGTCAGC
>NZ_JAHGVE010000208.1 GCF_018835585.1 Pelorhabdus rhamnosifermentans | reverse complement strand
CGCTATATTTACACAGTAACTGAGACACGAAACTTTACCTTTTCAGTCTATGCCGTGGACAACAGCGGCAATCTATCCAAGACGCCTGCAACCGTGACTATTGCACTCGATCCAAGACCAGCCCAAGTGGCTGGCTTTTCTGTTGTGCCACAAGATACGGACCGTTCCAAACTGGTCATGAAATGGCAAGTCAACACAGAAAAAGATATTGC
>NZ_JAHGVE010000207.1 GCF_018835585.1 Pelorhabdus rhamnosifermentans | reverse complement strand
CAACTCTCTGGCAAGGTTGTCAATGACACTCAATTCGGCAGATCTATGGGCGAACTTGGTATTACCCTGATTCCTGCTCGCTCACCACAGGCTAAAGGTCGCGTAGAACGTCTTTGGCAAACCCTACAAAGTCGCTTACCCGTTGAATTTAAGCTTGCTCACATTTCAACCGTGGATCAAGCTAATGCTTTCCTAGCAAAATACATTTCTTT
>NZ_JAHGVE010000206.1 GCF_018835585.1 Pelorhabdus rhamnosifermentans | reverse complement strand
ACAGTAGCAGTAAAAATAGCGGGAAAAGTCCGGGGCTGCGGTGTAAGGAGCAAAATACCGCCATATTCGAGGAGCAAAGAGACACCAATAGCCGTAATTAAGATGGCTATTTTCGGTGCACTTCGGAGCGGTCGATAAGCAACGCGTTCAATAAGCATCCCAACCAGTCCTGTCATCACCATGGCGATGATGAGGGCTGGAAAAAAGCCGACATG
>NZ_JAHGVE010000205.1 GCF_018835585.1 Pelorhabdus rhamnosifermentans | reverse complement strand
AGCTCAGCTGGTTAGAGCGCACGCCTGATAAGCGTGAGGTCAGTGGTTCAAGTCCACTTAGGCCCACCATTTATTCAACATGAATAAATACAAGTAAATAAATCGCTTTGATGACCCACTTGCATTCATGCGAATGGGGTATTATTAACGATTGACCTTTTATGGGGGCGTAGCTCAGCTGGGAGAGCACCTGCCTTGCAAGCAGGGGGTCAGCGG
>NZ_JAHGVE010000204.1 GCF_018835585.1 Pelorhabdus rhamnosifermentans | reverse complement strand
GCGAGTGATTGCTGGAGCTGACTGGTACTAATAGGCCGAGGGCTTGACTTAAAAAAGCCGAAATGATAAGATTCTAAGGTACATTAAGTAAAACTTCTTCTTCTGTATAGTTTTGAGAGAGCAAAACTTTCTCTAATTCAGTGACGATAGCTAAGGGGATCCACCTGTTCCCATACCGAACACAGAAGTTAAGCCCTTATACGTCGAAAGTACTTGG
>NZ_JAHGVE010000203.1 GCF_018835585.1 Pelorhabdus rhamnosifermentans | reverse complement strand
TTTTTATCAAACAAAATGTATTCGCCTTTGCGCGGTGCAATAGTGAAGCTATCATCATTTGCCATACGGGAAATATCGTCGGCATGAAGGCCGGCAGCATTAATGACGTATTTGGCTGTAATGAGGCCCTGCGGTGTGTTGACGCCTGTTACATGGCCGTCAGTCACTTCAATGCCTGTAACAGGACATTCTGTCAATACTTTTACACCGTTTTTTA
>NZ_JAHGVE010000202.1 GCF_018835585.1 Pelorhabdus rhamnosifermentans | reverse complement strand
TTTTTATCAAACAAAATGTATTCGCCTTTGCGCGGTGCAATAGTGAAGCTATCATCATTTGCCATACGGGAAATATCATCGGCATGAAGGCCGGCAGCATTAATGACGTATTTGGCTGTAATGAGGCCCTGCAGTGTGTGGACGCCTGTTACATGGCCGTCAGTCACTTCAATGCCTGTAACAGGACATTCTGTCAATACTTTTACACCGTTTTTTA
>NZ_JAHGVE010000201.1 GCF_018835585.1 Pelorhabdus rhamnosifermentans | reverse complement strand
AGCTCAGCTGGTTAGAGCGCACGCCTGATAAGCGTGAGGTCAGTGGTTCAAGTCCACTTAGGCCCACCATTTATTCATAAATATGAATAAATACAAGTAAATAAATCGCTTTGATAACCCACTTGCATTCGTGCGAATGGGATATTATTAACGATTGACCTTTTATGGGGGCGTAGCTCAGCTGGGAGAGCACCTGCCTTGCAAGCAGGGGGTCAGCGG
>NZ_JAHGVE010000200.1 GCF_018835585.1 Pelorhabdus rhamnosifermentans | reverse complement strand
AGGCACACCTATTTTTGGCGGTAATGGCAGTCTGGATGCTTTTCGTGTAGCAGGCGGACAAATCACGATCCAAGGTGCCGGAATGAATGGCAGCAACATGGACAGGGTAGATTTAATCAGCCGGACAACAGCAGTCAATGCACAGCTTTGGGCCAAGAACCTTCAGGTTGTCACAGGAGCGAATACTGTCCAATACAATACCCTCCATACTGATAAAATT
>NZ_JAHGVE010000199.1 GCF_018835585.1 Pelorhabdus rhamnosifermentans | reverse complement strand
GTACGCGAAAATGAAATCGCTGCCGAAGCCATGGGAATTGATACAACCAAATACAAGGTGCTGGCCTTTACCATTGGCGCCGCTTTTGCTGGCATTGCCGGTTGTCTGTTCTCGCACTACTTTTACATTGCCCATCCAGCTTCATTTACCTTTATGAAGTCCTTCGATATTTTGACCATGGTTGTTTTAGGCGGACTCGGCAGTATTACAGGCTCCATTAC
>NZ_JAHGVE010000198.1 GCF_018835585.1 Pelorhabdus rhamnosifermentans | reverse complement strand
CAAATTTTGTGGAGCGTCTGGTCTGAGTATTACCTGCAGAATCTGCTCTGCCGCTTTAGCACTTTCCAAGCCACCTTTGTTAACGGCCTTGATCATGAATTTCATACTACCCTCTGCCGTTGGCTCATAGGTATAAGTCAAAGCTTTCAAGTGCGTGATGATCGTTGCGATGTCCCAATCGTCGCCAACTTTGATGATATACTCGGCAATATCTTTTTCTG
>NZ_JAHGVE010000197.1 GCF_018835585.1 Pelorhabdus rhamnosifermentans | reverse complement strand
CGTGAGCATGAAGAAGGTTATGAAGTCATCGAAGGGAAAATGCCTTTGCTTGTTACAGTTGTAAAATCAGCCAATGAGCCCCGGTTTGCTACGGTGCGCGGCACAATGAAAGCAAATCGGAAGGAAATTCCCGTTTTGACACTTGCTGATTTGGATGTAGATGAGAAACGTCTGGGTTTAAAAGGTTCTCCTACACAGGTAAAGAAAATCTTTACGCCTCC
>NZ_JAHGVE010000196.1 GCF_018835585.1 Pelorhabdus rhamnosifermentans | reverse complement strand
GCTAAACATTCTTTTAAAGCATCTTTGGCCTGAGGGGGTCCCATTGAAACAACGGTTACCTTGCCGCCATTTTTTTCTTTTAATTGCAGAGCAGCTTCCAAGGCATTTTTGTCAAAGGGATTCACAATGCTTGGCACACCTTGCCTCACAAGTGTATTTGTTACTGGATCAATTTTAACTTCTGTAGTGTCAGGTACCTGCTTGACACAAACTACCATTTCCA
>NZ_JAHGVE010000195.1 GCF_018835585.1 Pelorhabdus rhamnosifermentans | reverse complement strand
ACTACACTTGTAAACTAAAAAAAATATCTAATGCAAAATCTATATCAATAATTTCTGAAATACCTACCTTAGATAACAAACTGAGGAAAATCGTTGCAAAACGATCAGGAGTCAATACGGCTGGCTCTTAAGAGAAACTAATATTTGCACTCCCATTGAAAAACTTGTCAATCATCATACCGATAACTCGCTACAGAATTTACCACCTGAAGCATTAGAACGACT
>NZ_JAHGVE010000194.1 GCF_018835585.1 Pelorhabdus rhamnosifermentans | reverse complement strand
AGGTTGATAGGCCAGGTGTGGAAGGCGAGTGATTGCTGGAGCTGACTGGTACTAATAGGCCGAGGGCTTGACTTAAAGAAGCCGAAAAGATAAGATTCTAAAGTACATTAAGTAAAACTTCTTCTTCTGTATAGTTTTGAGAGAGCAAAACTTTCTCTAATTTAGTGACGATAGCTGCGGGGTTCCACCTGTTCCCATACCGAACACAGAAGTTAAGCCCGCATAC
>NZ_JAHGVE010000193.1 GCF_018835585.1 Pelorhabdus rhamnosifermentans | reverse complement strand
CGAATACCGTGATGGCACCATCATTGATGTTATTCGTAAGCCCCTGTAAAAAAAGGAGGAAAAAACATGTCGAATCAACCCATAAAAATTACCGAGACCGTTTTGCGTGATGGCCATCAGTCGCTGCTCGCGACAAGAATGCGCATCAGCCAGATGATTCCCATGCTAGAGCAGTTAGATGCCGTCGGCTATCACTCCATAGAAGCCTGGGGAGGTGCAACTTTTGA
>NZ_JAHGVE010000192.1 GCF_018835585.1 Pelorhabdus rhamnosifermentans | reverse complement strand
CCGACGACGGCGCGAATGTTGCGCGCGGTGTGCATGATCTCGGTCGTCGAAATCGACTTATATTTCGCGCTGGTCGCGCGCGCCAACTCCTCGGCCTCTTTGATTTCTTGCTCGGTCATGCCAGAGGTGCGCATTCGCACCTCCTCATGCGCGCGGTCGCTACCCGACTTCGCCAGGTGCGTCGCGATCGCGCGCGCGGCGGTCGAGCCGGCGTAAGCGCCGCCGACAGC
>NZ_JAHGVE010000191.1 GCF_018835585.1 Pelorhabdus rhamnosifermentans | reverse complement strand
AAAACCACCGGGCCGATTCCTGTATAAGCCAATAATGCCAACAATGCACCCAATATACCTGCCGAAAAGTTGTTAATTAACATCTCAAACCCAGCCGGCAGCTTTCCTTCAATCGATTCATCAAACTTTTTTATTACATATCCACCAAGCGGCCCCATAATCATAGCCCCAAGAAACATCGGGATATCTACGCCAACTATTACACCGATTGTTGCAATGGCCCCGAGAAC
>NZ_JAHGVE010000190.1 GCF_018835585.1 Pelorhabdus rhamnosifermentans | reverse complement strand
CTAATAGTCAAGGCAACAAATGATCTGTTACATCATAATCCAAATAGGGAAACCGCCACAGACAACGTAAAATTCACCAACATAAATACCACCGGCATTGTGTCTATAAAGCAGCTATTAATATACGAAAATTTAATGTGTTCCTGCCAAACCTCTGACAAACTCAGCGCTGTCAACAACTGGATATTAAAATCGTTTCTCTGGCAACTCAGTGTTGTCAATGGCTGGAAAC
>NZ_JAHGVE010000189.1 GCF_018835585.1 Pelorhabdus rhamnosifermentans | reverse complement strand
CCGAACTCGCCCTCATCGGCGATGATCAGGCCGCCGGGCTTCAGCGCTTCGACATTGGTCTTGAGCGCGGCCGGGTTCATTGCGACGAGCACGTCGGGCTGGTCGCCCGCGGTGTCGATCTGGGCCGAACCGAAATTGATCTGGAAGGCGGAGACCCCGAACAGCGTGCCCTGCGGCGCGCGGATCTCGGCGGGGAAATCCGGGAAGGTGGCGAGGTCGTTGCCGGCCAGTGC
>NZ_JAHGVE010000188.1 GCF_018835585.1 Pelorhabdus rhamnosifermentans | reverse complement strand
CATAAAAAAAACTACAAAGATTTGATTGTAAAAGTCAAATCTTTGTAGTAAACAGCGCAGAGTCTTTATGTCGAATCTGCGCTGTTTTTATAAAAAAGTAAATATTACAGAGCTCCTTACGTATTTATATTTTTGCGTCATATTATTGTGTGATGATGGCATCGCCATCATGCAGGCTGTCCATAGTGCTTGTGATAACTAATGCCTGATCAGGCAAAGAGGTAGTGAGTTCA
>NZ_JAHGVE010000187.1 GCF_018835585.1 Pelorhabdus rhamnosifermentans | reverse complement strand
TGGAGGTGTCATATGGCTACTGTTCAAGAAAAACTGCAAGATCTTAAAGAACGTCGTGAAAAAGTAATCGCAGGTGGCGGCCAGAAAGCAATTGACAAGCAACATGCGAAGGGAAAATTGACTTCGCGTGAAAGAATTGATTTATTGCTTGATCCAGGTTCTTTTTTCTCCATACCAAAATTTGTGCAGCGATGCGTAACAAATTGATCTAATTCAACAAAAGAACCTGGATC
>NZ_JAHGVE010000186.1 GCF_018835585.1 Pelorhabdus rhamnosifermentans | reverse complement strand
ACTTTTGCACAAGTAATGCCTGTAACTCTGTCGTGACCATGAATGGCTGTAACAGTATGCGCCAAATACAGCGGAATCTCATAGTCCTCTAAGCATTGAACAACATTTCGTGTGAGTCCATTGGAAAAGGGCATAATTTCAATCACGCCTTCGACCTTGGCCCCTTCTAAGGTGAGACGGCGGGCCATGATCAAACCAATATCGCCGGAACCTAAAATCACAATTTTTTTGCC
>NZ_JAHGVE010000185.1 GCF_018835585.1 Pelorhabdus rhamnosifermentans | reverse complement strand
TAAATTTACTGTAATGTTATAAAAAATAGTAACTAGCGATTGTTTGAATTAAATAATGTAATACTGGCAAAAGCAAACCGATTTACCAATAGCGCACAAGCTATAATAACCATCATAATTGTAGGAGCTAACGTACCTAATCCCAGCCCTCCCAATCAAGTTTTGGCCAACCATATAGCTGATCCGGATTTTAGCATTGCCTCACCTAATGAATTACCCGCACCAAACAATAAAA
>NZ_JAHGVE010000184.1 GCF_018835585.1 Pelorhabdus rhamnosifermentans | reverse complement strand
CGGCGATACGCCGGCCCCGACGCTGGCGCGCGACACCGTGTTTGCGGTGGTGATGATCGTCTGCAACGGCCTGGTCGGGCTCTGCATCTTCATCGGCGGCATCCGCTACCGCGAGCAGGATTTCCAGATCACCGGCGCGAATCTTTACCTCAGCGTGCTGTTCGTGCTCGCGACCATCACGCTGGACATGCCGAATTTCACGCTGACCGCGCCCGGCCCGATCTATTCCACGGCC
>NZ_JAHGVE010000183.1 GCF_018835585.1 Pelorhabdus rhamnosifermentans | reverse complement strand
TCAACGCTTGATCAAGTTCAGCCACAATTTCTGGTGTAGCTCCTTTTAGCGGGCCATACACAGCAGACGCGCCATGATCGCCACACATAGGATTATCCACATCACTGGCTACTAATATGGTTGTCTCGGCCAACCGAGACTCGATATGAGTTGTATCCATTGTTTCAAGCTGAGCAAGAGCAGCTCCACCCTAGGACAATTCTTGTCCATTAACATCAAGAAATTTTACCCCCAAT
>NZ_JAHGVE010000182.1 GCF_018835585.1 Pelorhabdus rhamnosifermentans | reverse complement strand
GTGGAAAGATTCAAGTGGATTATGAATTGATGCTTGACGGTCAATGGCAGAGTGCTAATCAATTGGTGATAGAAATTCGGGAGGATCGGAAAAGTTGAATATGAAGGATTCATTAACACAGGTTATACAAAAAGCGGCTCAAGATGCATATGCCGATGTGTTTTTTTAGTGGACGTGTTCCCCGAAATTATACTATCAGTGCCACCAGAAAAAAAGTTTGGGGACTTTGCCAGTAA
>NZ_JAHGVE010000181.1 GCF_018835585.1 Pelorhabdus rhamnosifermentans | reverse complement strand
CCCGGCACTATGTCCGGTTGATTGATACGCCGCCATCGACCAGCATGGCCGTGCCCGTGGTGAAGCTGGAGGCATCCGAGGCAAGATAGAGCACCGAACGGGCTATTTCCGCTGGTCTTGCCAGCCGCTTGAGCGCATGCATCCCTTCGACTAAGGCACGCTTTTCCGGCGTGTCGATCCAGGCTTCAGCCATGGTCGTATCGGTACCGCCCGGCAGCAGTGCATTGACGCGAATAC
>NZ_JAHGVE010000180.1 GCF_018835585.1 Pelorhabdus rhamnosifermentans | reverse complement strand
CCGCCATCGGTAATTGGAACGATATTAGGAATTTCTGCAATCGATTCAGGCCCCGCTCCGTTTTCGAACAGGCTCCATATCGAGGAATCTTCCGATCCAATGTTCCATACGCCGATGGAATGTACGTTATTGGATTTGGCAATCATCATTTGATTATAAAAGGTTGCGGCATCCAAAAAGCCGATAAGATGTTCGTCATTACCTTCTTTATAACGAACGTAGGGGGTAAAATTTTTTTCG
>NZ_JAHGVE010000179.1 GCF_018835585.1 Pelorhabdus rhamnosifermentans | reverse complement strand
AGAGGTATTCATGATCGTACCCGCGTTTTTCATGCCACAGCTTTAAATATTTTAGAGCTTCTGTATTGATCATGTATTCCAGTACCTTGCCTTCACCACTACTTACGGTGGACAACCAAAGCAAATGTCAGAAACATGGGCTGATTATTTTTGCTCCGATGTTTTGTCAGACATTCTTGGCCGCAGAATCAACCCTCACCTTTTTAAAGCCTCTTGTATCACCTACTTACTCGAAGTCAAG
>NZ_JAHGVE010000178.1 GCF_018835585.1 Pelorhabdus rhamnosifermentans | reverse complement strand
GCCCGCGCGGCAAGCCTGCGGCATCGAGCAACGCTTCGGCCTTCTTCGGCGCGAATTCGTAGCGCGGAATCCCGGGATTGTGGAATTGCTTCAGCGCCGGGCTGATCGCGGCTGGTGCGCTCTGTGTCCATCCGTAGAAAACGATGCGGTTGATCGCGTCGCGGTCCACCGCGTGCGCGACGGCACGCCGGACCTCCGGCTTGGCGAAGTAGGGGTTGGCGAGGTTGAACTCGAGCCGGTA
>NZ_JAHGVE010000177.1 GCF_018835585.1 Pelorhabdus rhamnosifermentans | reverse complement strand
CCTTCCGGCCGCGGGCACTCGATGCCGCTCGCCTGGTTGAGCATCGAGACCACGAGGTCGCGGCGCTCCTTGAACACCTTGTTGTTCGCGGCGATGAAGTCCTGCGGACCGTTGAGCGCCTCGACCGAGGCCCACTGCGCGATCGACGACGGGTTCGAGGTCGATTGCGACTGGATCGTCGCCATCGCCTTGATCAGCTGCGCCGGACCGCCGGCATAGCCGATGCGCCACCCGGTCATGC
>NZ_JAHGVE010000176.1 GCF_018835585.1 Pelorhabdus rhamnosifermentans | reverse complement strand
GCACATACCGGGAGTGGGAAGCGCTGGGCCAGCGCATCGACCGCTACCAGGCCGACGTGCTGCCGCCATTCACGGCACGAGTGGACGCCACACTGGCCGAATACCGCAGCGGCAACGGCCCCATGAGCGCAGTGCTCGAAGCCAGGCAGGCCCTGCTCGACGCGCAGCTTTCCTTCCTCGAACTGCGCCTGCAGCGGCTGCGCGCGGCGCTGAAGCTGCGCTACTACGTCACGGAATAAGC
>NZ_JAHGVE010000175.1 GCF_018835585.1 Pelorhabdus rhamnosifermentans | reverse complement strand
ACATTTCAACCGTGGATCAAGCTAATGCTTTCCTAGCAAAATACATTTCTTTGTTTAATGATCACTTTTCTGTTCAATCTGAATCGGTAGAGTCTGCTTTTAGGCCCTTATCAACGTCTTTGAATATTGATGCTATTCTATGTGTTAAACTGACTCGTTCTGTTGATGCTGGTGGAGTCTTCTCCTTTTACAATCGCCACTTTAAGGTCATTACATCCTCTGAGCTTCCTTTGCTTCCAGC
>NZ_JAHGVE010000174.1 GCF_018835585.1 Pelorhabdus rhamnosifermentans | reverse complement strand
AAGGAGCGCCGGACTACCGGGGTATCTAATCCTGTTTGCTCCCCACGCTTTCGCGCCTCAGTGTCAGTTACAGACCAGGAAGCCGCCTTCGCCACTGGTGTTCCTCCATATCTCTACGCATTTCACCGCTACACATGGAATTCCACTTCCCTCTTCTGCACTCAAGATGACCAGTTTCCAATGACCCTCCACGGTTAAGCCGTGGGCTTTCACATCAGACTTAATCAACCACCTGCGCGCTC
>NZ_JAHGVE010000173.1 GCF_018835585.1 Pelorhabdus rhamnosifermentans | reverse complement strand
CAAGCCGCATTAACAACGACAAACAGATGATCACCTAAATTAGCGACCATAAGGTCGTCTAAAATCCCACCTTCTTCATTAGTGAAAAATGCGGCTTGTAAAGAACAGGATATCGATCATCTGCAAGCTCATTTACCTTCTGAGGTTGAACTTGAAATTATTGAAGACAGAGCACTGTTAGCACTTCAAGGCCCAAAAGCCGTCGAAGTTCTAGCTCGTCTGCAACCTGCTGTTGCCGATATGC
>NZ_JAHGVE010000172.1 GCF_018835585.1 Pelorhabdus rhamnosifermentans | reverse complement strand
GATCGCGCTCACCTTGCTGCTTGGCCTGAGCAGCTACGCGTGCCTGGTGGGCTTTGACTGGGTGGGCCTCAAGCGCACCGGCAAGCGCCTGCATCCGGCGCGGGTGGGCATCACCGCCTTCATGGCGCATGCGGTCGGGCAGACGCTGGGCTTTGCGGCGCTCACCGGCGGCGCGGTGCGCCTGCGCGGCTACGGCAGCGTGGGGCTGACGCTGGCCGAGATCGGCCAGGTGGTGCTGATGAGC
>NZ_JAHGVE010000171.1 GCF_018835585.1 Pelorhabdus rhamnosifermentans | reverse complement strand
AGCGGATGAATCACAAGTCCATTGTGGTGACTTAGTCATTGATTTATCGAAGCATCAGGTCACATTGTCTGGCAATGAAGTAAAATTAACGCCAACACAGTATGATCTATTAAAGGTTCTGGCGCAAAATGCAGGGAATGTGTTGACTCATCGCCAATTGCTGAAAAGGGTCTGGGGGGCCGAAAGTGATGATACGCAATATCTACGCGTATATATTGGACAATTACGTAGGAAAATTGAAGAA
>NZ_JAHGVE010000170.1 GCF_018835585.1 Pelorhabdus rhamnosifermentans | reverse complement strand
CATGATGCGTGTGTCAGCCGCCGCGGTATTACGTAGGGTGCAAGCGTTGTCCGGAATTACTGGGCGTAAAGAGCTCGTAGGCGGTTCGTCGCGTCTGCTGTGGAAACGCAAGGCTCAACCTTGCGCGTGCAGTGGGTACGGGCGGACTAGAGTGCAGTAGGGGAGTCTGGAATTCCTGGTGTAGCGGTGAAATGCGCAGATATCAGGAGGAACACCGGTGGCGAAGGCGGGACTCTGGGCTGTTA
>NZ_JAHGVE010000169.1 GCF_018835585.1 Pelorhabdus rhamnosifermentans | reverse complement strand
ATAACGGTCCTAGGAACGGTAGATAACAGTCAAGGCAGTATCGAAGCCGGAAAGGGGCTGACGCTTGGCGCCCAGTCGGTCCATAATCAAAAAGGACGGATAGTGAACCTTGATGGCAGTGATTTACATGTAAACGTTAGTCAAGATATTCAAAATCAGTCCGGTTTACTGGGCGGTAACGGCAATGTCGTGATTGCCAGTCAAATACTGAGCAATCAGGGCGGCAAAGTGACAAGCCAGGGCAAT
>NZ_JAHGVE010000168.1 GCF_018835585.1 Pelorhabdus rhamnosifermentans | reverse complement strand
TCGCCGAGGGGCGAATCGTAACGGTGGGGCCGCTGTCATCCGTGCTCGAATCCGACCATCCCTGGGTCAAGGCTTACTTTCACGGTGCGCGGGCCCAGACGCTTGGTTTTGGCACCTAGGCAGGGGAGATGGATATGGAAATTCGCGCGCCCTATGTTGTCGTCGGTGCATTCGTATTGTCGGCGATCGTCGCCGTGTTCGGCTTTGTCTACTGGCTGGACAATGTCGGCGGCATCGGCAAGCGAGA
>NZ_JAHGVE010000167.1 GCF_018835585.1 Pelorhabdus rhamnosifermentans | reverse complement strand
AAGCTTCAAGATCGCTTCCTGGAAACGTTCTGGAAGGCCGAAGCGCTCCTCGCGCTCGCCGTCGGTCAATTTCACCTGCATCGGTATTCCGCTGAACATTTGCACGAAAACTTTAACCTCGCCGAACGATTCTTTTTCTTCGGAACGGCCCTCCGCCTCTTCGGCTTCATCCATTCCGAATGCAGCGCGCACCTTAGGAAGGATGTCTTTCCAATCAAATCTCGCATTGCGCTCGACAGCGATAAAA
>NZ_JAHGVE010000166.1 GCF_018835585.1 Pelorhabdus rhamnosifermentans | reverse complement strand
AGGAAGTTGCTCATAAAACTCCTCATCATAGGCAACAATAACGGTGATAGGCGCAGTCATTGTTTTTTCGATATTACCTGATGACAGTGCTGGCTCTAAACGTGCTTTAGCGTCATCAGATTTAAGAAATATAAATCGAGCAGGTGAACAATTGGCCGAGGTAGGCGCCATTTTAACTAAGTGATAGATCTCTTCAAGTAGTGCATCTGGCACGTCTTTTTGTTGCCAAGCGTTGAAGGATCTGGCCT
>NZ_JAHGVE010000165.1 GCF_018835585.1 Pelorhabdus rhamnosifermentans | reverse complement strand
CCGGTTCGCCGCCGGCAGCCCAGTCCTGAAACCGCTTGGCCCAGGCGTCGAGCTGCTTCGGCGGATAGCAGGTCTTCAACTCGTCATTGCCCTTCTGCAGCCGAGCATAGACGAAGTCGCTGGCGACGTCGGCAATCGCCGGATATTTGCCGTGCTCGGCGAACACCACCGGCACCTCGTGCTCGCGAATGAGGGCGATGAACTCGGGCACGCAAAAGCTGTCGTGACGCACCTCGACGACATGGCGC
>NZ_JAHGVE010000164.1 GCF_018835585.1 Pelorhabdus rhamnosifermentans | reverse complement strand
AGGCCAGTCAGGTCGGGCCTTGCCCCCCTGGGTGCAGGCGGAACCGAATACAGGCCCCGTTTCATCGCCGCCTCCGCCCAGGCGAGACCGCCGCCGGAGAACATCGCATAATCGACCTGTACGGAAGCACGGTATCGAGCTACGCGCAGGTCGCGCCCAGCCGCGCGCACGGCAGAGATTGGGATCAGCGCCGCACGCAGGTCGAGGTTGAGAGCCTCTCCGACCCAGGTCACCGTCTGGGAGAGTACCGCC
>NZ_JAHGVE010000163.1 GCF_018835585.1 Pelorhabdus rhamnosifermentans | reverse complement strand
AGTTCTTCGGCAAGACCTTCTACGCCGGCAGCCACGAGAACGCCGTGCTGGCGCTCACCCAGGGCACCGCCGACGCCGCCGCCAACCTGTGGAATTCCGAGACCGACACGATGGTCACCCGCATGGCCGCCAAGGGCATGCTCAAGAAGCCCGACGGCACCCCGATGCAGCAGTCGGACTTCCGCGTCGTGTTCAAGTCCGACTTCCTGCCGGAGGGGCCATTCGCCGTGCTGGCGAGCCTGCCGGACGACC
>NZ_JAHGVE010000162.1 GCF_018835585.1 Pelorhabdus rhamnosifermentans | reverse complement strand
GGCCCCAGCTTTGGTCCCAGGCCAGGTATGCAATGAAGCCCGCGGCGATCAGCGCCTCAATGTACGTCAAAATGGATTTTTCGCCCATGATTTGCCCCGCAGCGATTCAGTATCGGCGAAGGCTATCATCATCTAGCGCGTTGCTAGAAGTGCAATTGTGAGACAACCTTCGGATTGGTTTGGTCTGACGGCTCGCGCGGCCACCGGCGCAGGAGGACCGGACCAGCCTTCGCATACGCACTGTCATGCCCC
>NZ_JAHGVE010000161.1 GCF_018835585.1 Pelorhabdus rhamnosifermentans | reverse complement strand
CGGCATCCAGACGTTTGACAAGCGCCGCCTTGACAGCCGTAATCCCCTCCTGACCGTATGCTGTAGACACCACATGCGACAGGGCGGCGAGCATAAGACCATCAGTACTCGGATAATTCCGCCCGGGACGCGCCGAGACATAGTCGGTGATCGACTTGAATAGCTTCTGCGGGATCGGTTTGCCCAGCCGCTCCAACGCGATCATGTCCAACGCCTGATGAAACGGGCGCTCCTTGAGTGCCGAATCCGGCAAC
>NZ_JAHGVE010000160.1 GCF_018835585.1 Pelorhabdus rhamnosifermentans | reverse complement strand
ACGCCTTGTTCATTTCCTCGTAGACGCGCTGCGGCTTGATCGGGATGTTGTCGAAATGGCTCTTGCGCAGCATCGAACGCTTGCGGTCGCGACAGGCTGCGGGCCAAGCCTGCCGGTCGCGCAGTCTGCCGGACTTCCGCCACTCGCGGGCGACGCTAACGAACAGTTCCAGCGCGGCCTTGGCGTCCGACACGATACCGAGGTCCGGATTGAAGACCCGCCCGATCTGCGTCGGCTCGATGTCGACATGGACG
>NZ_JAHGVE010000159.1 GCF_018835585.1 Pelorhabdus rhamnosifermentans | reverse complement strand
CGTCGTCGACGGCGCGCACGGTCTTGCGCGGACTGAACAGCCCGCCGCGCACCGGGAAGTGCTTTGTCAGCCCGTTGACGTGCAGCAGTGGCTGCGCGGCGCCGCCGATGTCGGCGACCGGCTCCAGCATGTCGATTGGAGTGGTTGTATCGATCATGTCGAGCACGCGGGGATTACCCCTGCCCACCGGGCAGAGGTCGGCGCGTAGCGCCGGGTGAGGGCCTTAGGTCTCACGAGAGGGTATAACCCCTCACCC
>NZ_JAHGVE010000158.1 GCF_018835585.1 Pelorhabdus rhamnosifermentans | reverse complement strand
CGGTGGCTTGAACTTCCCGATCACGCCGTACACCATGTGCGCGGAGATCGTAGCGGCGGCTGACGCAGGCTTCGGTAATATCTGGTCATTACAGGATTGTATCGAAACCTTATATGAGTTCGGCAACGAGGATCAGCACAGCCGTTTCATCCCACGTATCTGCGCGGGAGAAACCATGTCTATGGACCTGACCGAGCCGGACGCTGGCTCCGACCTGCAATCCGTGATGCTAAAGGCTACCTTCGACGAGAAAGAG
>NZ_JAHGVE010000157.1 GCF_018835585.1 Pelorhabdus rhamnosifermentans | reverse complement strand
CCGTGATCATCACCACCTCGTCGATCGCCAACGACAACCTGCAGGACCTGAAGACCGGGCAGGTGCTGGGCGCCACGCCCTGGCACCAGCAGGTCGCGCTCATCCTCGGCGTCGGGGTCGGCGCCGTGGTGATCGCCCCGCTCCTGTCGCTGCTCTACGAGGCCTACGGCTTCGTCGGCGCGCCCGCGCATGACGGGCAGGACGCGGGGAGCGCCATGCCGGCGCCCCAGGCGGCCCTGATGACCCAGATCGCCAACGG
>NZ_JAHGVE010000156.1 GCF_018835585.1 Pelorhabdus rhamnosifermentans | reverse complement strand
CAACCAGAACGGCGTCCATGTCGCCGATGTCTCGCGCACCATCGTGGTGCGCAATGCGAGGCCGTCATGAGCAGCAGCGTTCCCGCGGTCGGCGATGTCATCGTCCACAAGGAGTTTCCGCCGATCACCCGGCATCGCCTCGCGCTGTATTGCGGCGCTTCCGGCGACCACAACCCGATCCATGTCGACATCGACTTCGCCAAGGCGGCCGGGTTTCCCGACGTGTTCGCGCACGGCATGCTCGTGATGGGTTATCTCG
>NZ_JAHGVE010000155.1 GCF_018835585.1 Pelorhabdus rhamnosifermentans | reverse complement strand
ATGCTTAAACTCTTAAGTGACATTTTCATCCGATAATTAGACACCTTTTTAGGTGACATTTTCAAAAGTTATTGACATGAAGGTCGAAACAAATCACATGATCCATATAAACTGAAAGAACCTCTTATCCAAGGATAAGAGGTTCTTTCTATTTTAACAATTACCGTTTGACTTCAACATTGGCCATTTTTTCATAGTATTTTGCCAAACTGCAATGATCTTCATTTCCCATTCCATCTACTTTCAGTGCCTGCATCAT
>NZ_JAHGVE010000154.1 GCF_018835585.1 Pelorhabdus rhamnosifermentans | reverse complement strand
GTCTCCGGCGGCATTACGCACGTGGTGCCATGGATGCTTGGGCAGTCGGGTGACGTCGTGGACGCCGCGGGCCAGTCCTGGCGCTTGCAGGATCTCCGTGGAGCGACCGTCGTGATCATGGTGTTCACCATGTGCTTCACGTCGCTGCTGGCGCTGATCCGGCTGCTCGACAGCGCGCCGCGAGACGGCAGGCCAGGTCCTGGGGCCTGATCCGGAAATCCTCACCCTACCCCTTTTTATCCGCCGGTCGGCGGGCATGA
>NZ_JAHGVE010000153.1 GCF_018835585.1 Pelorhabdus rhamnosifermentans | reverse complement strand
AGGAGCAGAAGCGGCGCGACGGGCAGCCACCGGTTCTGCTGGTCCTGCCCGGAAGCCGGCGCAGCGAGATCAGGCATCATCTGGCGCTGTTCGGTGCTGCGCTCGGCAAGCTCAACCGGCAAATCCCGTTCGAGCTCGTGCTTCCCACCATGCCGCATCTCGAGGCGATGGTGCGCGAAGGGGTCGCCTCGTGGCCGGTGGCGCCGCGGCTCGCGATCGGCGAGATCGAGAAGCGCGCCGCATTCCGCGTCGCCCGTGCG
>NZ_JAHGVE010000152.1 GCF_018835585.1 Pelorhabdus rhamnosifermentans | reverse complement strand
AGCACCCGCAAGATCGCCCAGAAGGTGATCGAGGAGGCCGGAGAGGTCGCGCTCGAGACCGTCAAGCACAACACGCAGGCGATCGTCAGCGAAAGCGCCGACCTGCTCTACCACCTCGTCGCATTGTGGCATCGCGCCGGCATCGAACCCGGCTCGGTCTGGATCGAGATGCGCCGCCGCGCCGACGAACTCGGGATTGCCGAGAAGCCGCCGAAATCCCGTCACCGGGATTCAGACCCGTCCATGCCAGCACCGAAGCGG
>NZ_JAHGVE010000151.1 GCF_018835585.1 Pelorhabdus rhamnosifermentans | reverse complement strand
GATCACCTCCTTTCTAAGGAGCTTCGAGTTTGGGATAACCAAGCTTATAAGCAACTAAGGTCGTTCACATCTGGCAAGATGAAATTACCATTGTTTGGTTTTGAGGGAGTAAGAAACCTCAATGAGGTTCGACTGCTAACGCATCGAACTAAGCGATCACATCGTCGCTAAAGCGTCGTGTGCCTGCTTATGCTCTTTGAAAACTACACAGAAGAAGAAAGAACCTCTTTTTTTAGCAATAAAAAAATGATGTTCACTTAATAA
>NZ_JAHGVE010000150.1 GCF_018835585.1 Pelorhabdus rhamnosifermentans | reverse complement strand
ATCCAGAGTACCACGAGACACGAGAAACCTTGTGGGAAGCAGGGGGGACCACCCTCCAAGGCAAAATACTTCTTAGCGACCGATAGCGTATAGTACCGTGAGGGAAAGGTGAAAAGCACCCCGGGAGGGGAGTGAAATAGAACCTGAAACCGTATGTCTACAAGCAGTCGAAGAGCGTATGTTTACAAGCTCAACGGCGTGCCTATTGAAGAATGAACCGGCGAGTTACAGTATCTAGCGAGGTTAAGTGGAAAACACGGAGCCG
>NZ_JAHGVE010000149.1 GCF_018835585.1 Pelorhabdus rhamnosifermentans | reverse complement strand
AAACTCATTGTTAAAAAAACTAACGATAACTGTTTTTGCTTCAGTTATCTCTCCCATTTCCTTGTTCACCCGCCTTCTCTAAAGCTTTGGGCATCTTCGGCCTATGACTCAAAAGCGTCGGCTTAGTTGATCGCATACACTGATCATTCATGCTGTTGTTTACAAATTCTTGGTATTTCACCATTTTGCTTTTGATAAAATTTAAATTTTTCAAGAGATTATCCTGTTTCTCATCCAACATTCTCAATTCCTGTTCCATTCGGCTC
>NZ_JAHGVE010000148.1 GCF_018835585.1 Pelorhabdus rhamnosifermentans | reverse complement strand
CATTATCCGAAAGTAGTCAAACCGGACCTGCTTCTCGCCATGACGCAAGAAGCATTAGATAAATACGCCCATGACCTGCCAGACGAGGCCATGCTTGTCATTGATACAACCTTCGTCAAAGACATTCCGAATAAATTCACGAATGTCTATCAGCTGCCCATTACAGAAAAGGCAAAAGAAGTCTTAGGCCGAGCCTTGTTTGCCAATATCATTGCCATTGGGGCCATTGTAGCCCTGACAAAAGCGGTAAGCAAAGAGTCGGCCGTG
>NZ_JAHGVE010000147.1 GCF_018835585.1 Pelorhabdus rhamnosifermentans | reverse complement strand
CGATGCGCTAGAACTCCGGTAACAGGAGCGCATCGGCCGGACTTCCGCACCGGGTCGAGCCGGCAAGCGCCCCACCTCGACCCGCTCCGGACCACAGGTCGAGCCACGATGAGTTGACGAGCGCGATACGCATGACCCGCGACGACACCGACACCGTCCTGTCCCAGGAGGACGGGACTCGGGATGGCCGCCCGAACCTGGC
Source organism: Pelorhabdus rhamnosifermentans (assembly GCF_018835585.1). NCBI lineage: Bacteria > Bacillati > Bacillota > Negativicutes > Selenomonadales > Sporomusaceae > Pelorhabdus > Pelorhabdus rhamnosifermentans. Next base: position 66 of record NZ_JAHGVE010000147.1, on the reverse strand, counting down.
GCCCGGCATCCGCACGCATCTCGGTGAGCACCTGCGCACGGTCTACGAGCGGATCGGCGAGGAGAC
>NZ_JAHGVE010000146.1 GCF_018835585.1 Pelorhabdus rhamnosifermentans | reverse complement strand
CGCCCGCGGTGGCGCATGCGACGCTGGCCGCCGAGCAGGTCACCCGCGCGCTGGTCGGCCGCACCGTCGCCGACGTCGAACGCGATCTGATCCTGGAAACTTTGAAGCACTGCCTCGGCAACCGCACCCATGCGGCCAACATCCTCGGCATCTCGATCCGGACGCTGCGCAACAAGCTGAACGAATATGCCGACGGCGGCATCCCGATCACCCCGGCCGGCAACGGCGCGCCCGACTATCAGCGCATGGCCAACGCCGGCTGAGCAAG
>NZ_JAHGVE010000145.1 GCF_018835585.1 Pelorhabdus rhamnosifermentans | reverse complement strand
GGTGACGCCATTGCTGTGTGTTCTTTTTTTAAAACCGCCTAAGCAAGCCTCGGAATTAAACGATCCTTACGCAGGAAGATTCTATACCAAATACAAACGACAGTTGAAACACTGTATTCGTCATCGATATTTAAGCTCCGCATCCGTTTTGGCGATATTTGCGGTTTCTCTTTGGGGCTTCTCATTCGTTAGCCAGAACTTTTTCCCTGATTCAACACGCGCGCAGTTCATGGTTGATATGTGCGTGCCTTGCGGCAACCACATATCAAC
>NZ_JAHGVE010000144.1 GCF_018835585.1 Pelorhabdus rhamnosifermentans | reverse complement strand
AGGGATTTTCAAGTCCGGGAGATTGCTGTGGTAAGCCTTCAAACTTGCATCAATTTCTGCTAATTTCGTCTTGACATCGCTTTCTTTATCAGATAAATAGTCGTATAAATTTTTATACTCATCGCGTTTTCGTTCATTTTCCGTGTAGGATATGTGCAAAAAGTTGCCTACTGAATCCCAAAAACCTTCGCCCAAAGCAGCTTCCCCTTTCGTTTAACCTATTACAATATCATCCACTAGAGGAAAATAGTTTTTATTGACTAGGATAAAC
>NZ_JAHGVE010000143.1 GCF_018835585.1 Pelorhabdus rhamnosifermentans | reverse complement strand
GAAAAGGGTAAAGGCTATAACCCTGTTCGTGGCGACAAAGTGATTGCATTCGCTAAAGATTTCTTAAATCAAACTTTCCCATTAGCGCAAGGCTCACATGCTGATGCGACTAAATACGCTGTTGTAAATAACGGTTTAGCAGTAACACTTAAAGATGGTTCTACTACATCTTTAGCGCATGAATCTCAATTTGTTGGTTTTAATGGTGATGCTGCTACTCCAACAGAAATCGTTCTGTTGAACAATGATAACGTGTAAACCATTGTTCAAC
>NZ_JAHGVE010000142.1 GCF_018835585.1 Pelorhabdus rhamnosifermentans | reverse complement strand
ACGCTGGAAGCGGAACAGCAGACCGGCATAGTCGGCCGCCTCTTCGCGCGTCATGTCCATCGCGCGATTGTAGCCCTCAAGTTCCACCTGCACAGCGACCGGCGGCAGCGAAGCAATACGCGCCGCCATATCCCTCGCCGCGTCCTTCAGCTGGTCTGCCGCAACGACGCGATTGACGAGATGGTAGCGCAGTGCCGTTTGCGCATCGATGCGGTTTCCAAGCAACAGAAGTTCCATGGCGAGGGCACGCGGCAGATGCTGGCCCAGCCGTG
>NZ_JAHGVE010000141.1 GCF_018835585.1 Pelorhabdus rhamnosifermentans | reverse complement strand
CCCCACGCTTTCGTGCCTCAGTGTCAGTTACAGTCCAGCAATTCGCCTTCGCCACTGGTGTTCCTCCTAATATCTACGCATTTCACCGCTACACTAGGAATTCCGCTTACCTCTCCGGCACTCAAGAATAACAGTTTCCAAAGCAGTCCCGGGGTTGAGCCCCGGGCTTTCACTCCAGACTTGCTTCTCCGTCTACGCTCCCTTTACACCCAGTAAATCCGGATAACGCTTGCACCATACGTATTACCGCGGCTGCTGGCACACTTGGTACC
>NZ_JAHGVE010000140.1 GCF_018835585.1 Pelorhabdus rhamnosifermentans | reverse complement strand
CACATGGATAACTTGCATATTTTTCCCCGCACGCATATACTACAGCAAGTCACACCAAAAGACAGTTTTCTTACTACCTTGAGGCAATCGCCAGATGTGATCAAATCACAGTTGACGACAATGTAATATAAGCCTATTAGCTGTCTTTGGATATCAAAGGAGATGAAAAAAATGGCCGTTAGAACTGCAATGGCATCCTCCAGCCTGGTTGAAGTCGTTGACCGCATCCTGGATAAAGGAATCGTGATAGACGCCTGGGCTCGTGTTTCACT
>NZ_JAHGVE010000139.1 GCF_018835585.1 Pelorhabdus rhamnosifermentans | reverse complement strand
CATAACCGGCTTTTAATAAATTTTTGCTCATCGGTTTCCCCATAATTCCTAGTCCAATAAATCCAATTTTCATCTTTTATCTCTCCTTATATACGCTTATTTATGTTGAGTATATCTATTTGACAGGCTTTATTCTTTCATGGCACCAATTCCAATTAAAATATCCTTTAATTTCGCCTGATTTGCTTCATTCAGATGTTGAATGGGGCGAATCGGATGTCCTACATTCACTCCCATCATATTTAACGCGTCTTTCGGCACCACCGGGAAAC
>NZ_JAHGVE010000138.1 GCF_018835585.1 Pelorhabdus rhamnosifermentans | reverse complement strand
CCAGGAACCGCGTGCCACATGTTGGCGGGAAGATCGGCCACATCGGCGCCGACCGAGAAATACGTCTCCTCCGCGGAAGCCAGCACCGCGACGCGATCGTCGCTGTCGCGGAAGCGCAGCCAGGTGTCACGCAACTCGCTGCACAGCGCGTTGTTCAGCGCATTGTGCTTTTCGCTGCGAGCCATCGTGATGGTGGCGACGTAATCCGCGCTCTCGTAATGGACGAGCGTCATGCTGGCCTCCCTGATCTTGCTGTTATTATCGTTCGCCTCG
>NZ_JAHGVE010000137.1 GCF_018835585.1 Pelorhabdus rhamnosifermentans | reverse complement strand
CTTGCTCGTCCATCGATATGGTCGCTTTTACCGGTCATAAGTATTTGCTGGGCCCGGCAGGAACCGGGGGACTCTATGTTGCCCATACGATTGAGCTTGAACCAGGTGGGGTGGGGGGGACTGGCACGCTAAGTGATCGGGAGGACATGCCGCCCCAGCTTCCTGCACGGTTAGAAGCCGGTACACCGAATGACCCCGCATTGGCGGGGTTGGCTCAGGCTATATGATGGCAGAAACAACAGCCACTTGATTTAAAAGCTATGGACGAGCAAG
>NZ_JAHGVE010000136.1 GCF_018835585.1 Pelorhabdus rhamnosifermentans | reverse complement strand
AACTCTGTAGAAGAAATACAGGCATTGATAGAAGAAGATCTATTATTTGCAGAAGAATGGTTGCCCGATAATTCGAAAGATGTTACACGATTATCAAAAGCGATTGCACAGCATTATCTGGCAGAATTATATTTGTGGCAAAACAAACCTGCACAAGCAGAAGTAAAAGCTAGATCTGTCCTTCTAAAGAGTTCCTCTCCCAATCGTCACGATAATTTTCTCCTGTTATTTCTTCCACACTTTTAGGTACAGCGCCAAAAGTCATTATAAGGT
>NZ_JAHGVE010000135.1 GCF_018835585.1 Pelorhabdus rhamnosifermentans | reverse complement strand
AAACGGTTCAAGGACGCAGGCGACGACTATTCATCCATCATGGCCACGGCGCTGGCCGACCGCCTGGCCGAGGCCTTCGCCGAACGCCTGCACAAGGAAGTCCGCACCCAGCTGTGGGGCTACAAGCCGGATGAGGCCACCAGCATCGACGACCTGATCGCCGAGCAATATCAGGGCATTCGCCCTGCCCCCGGCTATCCGGCCCAGCCCGACCATACGGAAAAGGCCACCCTGTTCCGCCTGCTGAATGCGGGCGAGAACGCAGGCATGGCCC
>NZ_JAHGVE010000134.1 GCF_018835585.1 Pelorhabdus rhamnosifermentans | reverse complement strand
GTCTGAAATACGCGCCCCATAGTGACAGGCTTTGGGTTGGGAGCGCAAAAAATATTAATTTCTCCATCATGGCGAAAATTATCTAAATAAATAGGGCTTAAATTTATTACTACCTGAAATTCAATATTTTCTTTGTGTCTTCCATTCCTGGCGGGATAAGTGAGTTTAAACTGAACCTTTTCATTGTATAGCGTGTCGTTACCCCGAAAAGAAGTCCTCTGAATATATGATAAGTTGTCAAGGTTATTAAATATCTTTTTTGTGGCTGAGTTGA
>NZ_JAHGVE010000133.1 GCF_018835585.1 Pelorhabdus rhamnosifermentans | reverse complement strand
CGCCGCTGTCGGAAGTGGCGTGCACGAACTGGTAGTCGTAGTGGGTGTATTCGACCTTGCCGAACACGTCGACCGGCGTTGCGGGGAGGTGGAACACCAGGCCGCCGCCGGCGCGGGCCTGGTTGACTTTCTCGCCGTAGCTGACGCTGCCGCCGCCGAGGCCGAAGGCGGTGCCGGGCGCATTGCTCTGGCGGCGGCGCGCAGCTGGGCCTGAACCTGACGCCGAACTTCTTCATCGGCGGCAGCTACCAGTACGATTACCTCAGCCAGAGCAA
>NZ_JAHGVE010000132.1 GCF_018835585.1 Pelorhabdus rhamnosifermentans | reverse complement strand
AACATCGACGGTTCGATGAGGTCACGAGTCTGAGCCAGAATCTGGAGGATTTGAATGTTGAGATTGATGGCGTGCAGGGGATGTTGGGACAGATGGATTTTGCGGGCGCGTATGCGAGGGAGGGGGCGGGGCCGGGGTGAAGAGTGTCAGAACTATATGATTGTGGTATGAGGAAATGCTCACAGCCGTTGCCGAGCATGTCGTCGCTTGGTGCAGGTACACTGGGTCGAATTGCTTGTCACAGCTGTATCTGAGGTACCGCGGCCTGTCTCCGAC
>NZ_JAHGVE010000131.1 GCF_018835585.1 Pelorhabdus rhamnosifermentans | reverse complement strand
CCTTGTCGTGCTGCGCAATGCGCGCGAGCGCCGCCTCGGTCGCGGCGAAGGCCGTCATCTTGCGGTGTGAGACGGCCTGCGCGATTTCGGCGGCCGACAGGAGAGCAGGAATGTCGGACATCGCGATCTCAGACCGAATAGATCGCAGCCGATGCGGCGTCATCGGGCAGCGGGAAGTCATCGACCAGTTTCGCCAGCCGCAGCGCGACCTCAAGATTGGCGCGCACCGCGGGACGCCAGGCATCTTCCAGCGGCAGCTCCAGCGCGCGGGCGGCAG
>NZ_JAHGVE010000130.1 GCF_018835585.1 Pelorhabdus rhamnosifermentans | reverse complement strand
CCGCAGCGGCATGGGGCGTATCGCGGCGACGGCTCAATATCCCGTTGGCGTCGACAGCAGCCAGAGCCCGAAGACGGTGTAGCCGACCATCAGCGCGGCCAGCGGCGCCTGGCTGAGGGCGCTCGCGGCGGCGGTCCCGTGCAGGCGCCCGGCGATCGCATGCGCGGCCAGCACCGCCATGACGTGACCGATGACGATCGCCCCGGCCTGGAGGTTCCAGAGCACCCACGCCGAACCGGCGCCCAGCACCAGGCCCGCCGACACATGCAGCCCCGCG
>NZ_JAHGVE010000129.1 GCF_018835585.1 Pelorhabdus rhamnosifermentans | reverse complement strand
GTTATCGTGACCTTGTCTCCGCCGGACACCAGTCCGTTACGGTTACTAAGCCCGGACTGCACCGTAAGGTTGACACCTTTTTGCGCTGCAATCTGGCCTTGACTATTCGCAATGTTTTGACCCTGAACATTCAGCTCTCCGTTCGTACCGATTTTACCGCTGTTATTATTCACAGCGCCTGCTAACTTCACAGTCAAGTTGCCTGTTCCGGCCTGCTCAATTTGGCCTTGGCTGTTATTCAAGGCATTGCCGTTAATCGCAACATCTGTTGCGTTAGT
>NZ_JAHGVE010000128.1 GCF_018835585.1 Pelorhabdus rhamnosifermentans | reverse complement strand
CCGGCTTCGTCACCGTCAGTATCGGATCGATCACTGTGCTTCCCGCCAGCGCCCAGCCCAGCAGCAGCCCCGCAATCAACCCTGTCAGTGTCCACCCCGCCGGCAGCCGCACGTTGACGAGCTGATGTTCCGCCGATTGCGCGCGTGCAGCGCGATCCCCTGTATCGTCCATTACCCCAGAATAACGCAATTCTCGTTTCGCGCTAGGTACTGACTAAAGGGTGACATTTTCACCGGTTCACGGCATGGCGGCTGCTATTGACGAGACGAGAGATTGAGA
>NZ_JAHGVE010000127.1 GCF_018835585.1 Pelorhabdus rhamnosifermentans | reverse complement strand
GCGCTGGCCGGAATGTGGACCGGCCTTGCCGCCGTGATCCTCGCGCTCACGCTGGTCAATATCGGTATCTCCTCGTCGAAGCCGCCGCTGTGGAGCATGCCGACCATGTTCCTGTCGGGCTCGGCCGCCGCGGCCGGGATCGCCACCATCAACTCGATCGGCAATCTCGGCGGCTTCGTCGGCCCCTACGTCCTGGGCTGGCTCAAGGATCACACCGGCACCTACGAGGCCGGCCTCTACTTCCTGGCGGCTTGCGCGCTCGTCTCCGCGGCGATCACGCTCG
>NZ_JAHGVE010000126.1 GCF_018835585.1 Pelorhabdus rhamnosifermentans | reverse complement strand
GTAGGAATCATTCGGATATTTGACGCCTTGAATGATGTGGCCAACATGGAAGTGGCCATGAAAGCCGCCAAACAAGCCGGAGCCCATGTACAAGGCACCATTGTGTACACAATTAGTCCGTATCATAGTCGCGAGACCTTTGTCAAAACAGCCAAAGAACTCGTAGAACTTGGTGCAGACTCCATCTGCATCAAAGACATGGCAGGTCTTCTTGTACCTTACGAAGCAAGTGAACTCGTGAAAATCATGAAAGAACAGATATCCGTGCCGCTAGCTATTCATAC
>NZ_JAHGVE010000125.1 GCF_018835585.1 Pelorhabdus rhamnosifermentans | reverse complement strand
CGAGCTCAAGAACAACGGAATCTGGAATTCCGATCGGCGACGCCACCTCGAGCGAGGCACCACTGTCCGAAAGGTTCCGGACGGTACAGCTAATGGCCCCTCCCCCGAAGGAAATCGTCGCGGCCTTCAGGACTTTGTGACGCGGCGCAGACCTGTTGTCGTCTTCCATCCACATCCTCCACCTGTCTTCGGCCGACGATAGGCCGCTGTCGGCTCAGTGTTTGTGTTCACCCTTTTGCTCGGTTGGCATCGACATCCCGGCCCCGGGCTTCTTGCCATTGTTTTCC
>NZ_JAHGVE010000124.1 GCF_018835585.1 Pelorhabdus rhamnosifermentans | reverse complement strand
AAGTGATTATATTAAAGGCATTACTAACCGGGCGTTAGCCTATATCAAGGCAGGCTTTGCCGTTCACTTACGTGGCAATTCCGGTACCGGGAAAACAGCGTTGGCTATGCATATTTCCGAAAAATTAGGAAGGCCGATAATGCTTATTCATGGTGACGATGAACTCAGCACGTCCGACTTGATTGGTGGCAGGTGTGGTTTTCGTGTGCGTAAGGTAATGGATAATTTTATAAAATCCGTACTCAAAACCGAAGAAGATATGCTTCAACATTGGATAGATAGCCGTTT
>NZ_JAHGVE010000123.1 GCF_018835585.1 Pelorhabdus rhamnosifermentans | reverse complement strand
CCTTACCGAGCGCTTTGCCATCCATGGCGCGCTCGGCACTAGGCCATCCGTGGCCGTCGCAAGTACTTTCGGCGTATAAGAGCTTAACTTCTGTGTTCGGTATGGGAACAGTTGGATCCCCGCAGCAGCGGGCAGCTCATCTGCGTCACTTCCACTTCACACTCTAGCATCTGAACTACCCGAAACAACCTCTCCTATAAAGTTTATTTTGATTTCACTATAACGCAAAAAGACCACTTCATTACGAAGTGGTCTTTTTATTAAATCAGCAACTCCCTATCCTCCCAGGCCGTTTCCAACC
>NZ_JAHGVE010000122.1 GCF_018835585.1 Pelorhabdus rhamnosifermentans | reverse complement strand
CCAAGTACTTTCGACGTATAAGGGCTTAACTTCTGTGTTCGGTATGGGAACAGGTGGATCCCCTTAGCTATCGTCACCAGATATGTCGTCAATCTTGCAGCATCTGCTGCGTTACTCCTCAGTCACTTGCTCGACGTACTTATCAGTACGTGGTCGCTACGTTCCTTCCGGTGCGCCTTGCAGCTACTACAACCTTGCCAACCTAAACCATATTATCAGTTTAGAGTATTTTGTTGAGAAAGTCTTGCTCTCTCAAAACTATACAGAAGAAGTTTTACTTAATGTACTTTAGAATCTTATCATTTCGGCCTT
>NZ_JAHGVE010000121.1 GCF_018835585.1 Pelorhabdus rhamnosifermentans | reverse complement strand
TCTTTTACCAAGAGCGGCGCAAGTCCCATGGAGGGTTCATCAAGTAATAACAATCTAGGACGACTCATCAGCGCCCGACCCATGGCAAGCATTTGTTGTTCGCCGCCTGATAAGGTTCCGGCTATTTGACTTTTCCGTTCAGCCAGCCGCGGAAACCGTTTAAAAACGTTTCCCATATCGTCGGCAATGCCCTTTTTATCCTTCCGAATATAGGCACCCAATTCCAGATTTTCCAGCACTGTCATATTGGCAAAAATCCGCCGTCCTTCAGGGACCTGCGAGATGCCTTGTTTTACGATGTTTTGAGCACCATAACC
>NZ_JAHGVE010000120.1 GCF_018835585.1 Pelorhabdus rhamnosifermentans | reverse complement strand
ACATTTCAACCGTGGATCAAGCTAATGCTTTCCTAGCAAAATACATTTCTTTGTTTAATGATCACTTTTCTGTTCAACCTGAAGCGCTAGAGTCTGCTTTTAGGCCCTTATCAACGTCTTTGAATATTGATGCTATTCTATGTGTTAAACTGACTCGTTCTGTCGATGCTGGTGGAGTCTTCTCCTTTTACAATCGCCACTTTAAGGTCATTACATCCCCTGAGCTTCCTTTGCTTCCAGCCAAGGCCAAAGTCGCTGTCTTAGTCGGTCCAAGGATGGGGGTTGCTGTAGAGTTCAAAAAAACTCTTTTCTCTGTTCTTCC
>NZ_JAHGVE010000119.1 GCF_018835585.1 Pelorhabdus rhamnosifermentans | reverse complement strand
TGTCAATAACTTTTGAAAATGTCACCTAAAAAGGTGTCTAATTATCGGATGAAAATGTCACTTAAGAGTTTAAGCATAATTTTTCAGGAAAATGCTTTCAAGCATCAAAAGGATATCTTTGTCGTTATCCTCAAAAGAGACTTTTTTTACCAAGGTGTGGCCATATTTATAATAATGGCTATCAGGTGGAGAGTAAGGAATTTGGTCCGATTTTGAGGCTGAGCTTGGTTGATTTAATTTTTTCTGTTTAATATAAGGAAGAACAGAGAAAAGAGTTTTTTTGAACTCTACAGCAACCCCCATCCTTGGACCGACTAAGACAGCGAC
>NZ_JAHGVE010000118.1 GCF_018835585.1 Pelorhabdus rhamnosifermentans | reverse complement strand
ACGGCTGCATAGGCTGTACGAGCGGTACCGCCAAAGGCGATGACGGCGTATTCGGCATCTTCGAGACGATATTCTTCGTAGGTCACGATATCATCGAGATTATCGGAGAGTTTCTCATTTAAGCGATCCATCTGAGCAACGGTGGCGGCAGGGGAACCGTTGGGAAAACCGCTTTCGTCATGAATGAGTCCGGTGACATGATAACGGTAACCGGCACCGAAGGGCGGCATGGGACAGATTTTATCGCTGTCGGCATGATAGGCCTGGTAGCTTCTGGATGGTTTTTCTGTCGGCTGTTTGCGCAGGGGCTGCTTGATACTGTCGTAGTT
>NZ_JAHGVE010000117.1 GCF_018835585.1 Pelorhabdus rhamnosifermentans | reverse complement strand
GGACGTGGGGAACACGCTGATTGGGCTGAAATATGTAAAGCCTTTCTTTGTGCAGAAACCTATGTTATTACGCCACAGAAAATATATGATTTATCTTAAGAGCAAGACGAAATGCTATTCGATTTTCAAGCGGTATTTAGACGATGTTTGCCAAAAGACAACGAGATAGAAAGCATTTAGACAAGGTAATTGGCTAGGATAGCAGGAATATTAAAAAGTGTAATTGATAGAATATTAATGGGACAATGAACCTGTCCGAAACCACTGAAAAAGTCAATATATATCAATAATAATCCAAATATGGTATAATATAGATGGATAATAAATCAAGAA
>NZ_JAHGVE010000116.1 GCF_018835585.1 Pelorhabdus rhamnosifermentans | reverse complement strand
ATGTTGAATGGGGCGAATCGGATGTCCTACATTCACTCCCATCATATTTAACGCGTCTTTCGGCACCACCGGGAAACTTCCCAAACTATAGGCATTCCTAAATAGCGACAAACGATACTGGGCTTCCAATGCTCCCTTAAGGTCCCCTGCAATAAATTTATCGTATATCTCTACGACAATTTTTGGCACGACATTCGCCGTTCCTGCCACACAGCCTGTTCCACCATACACGAGGGTCGCTAAAATCATGGTGTCACGTCCGGCCATAATACTAAACCCTTTATCGCGCGTCCGGCGAATATACTCGGACGTCAATGTCATATCCCCGCTAGTATCTTT
>NZ_JAHGVE010000115.1 GCF_018835585.1 Pelorhabdus rhamnosifermentans | reverse complement strand
GAAACCTTCCTCAAATATGCTGAAGCAATCGGTCTTACCGTAGATGTTGACTTCCATCACCAGCATGATGAATGTGCCTTTTAAAACAACTTTTACTAATTGAAATAAAGCTGATTTTCTTTGGATATTCATTGGGGTTTTTACCACGAAAAGGCTATTGGTTGTGTCACAATAGTCTTTTTTTGGTAAATCAGAAAGTATAAATTATCTGATTTACATAAGTACAACACTCGACTGCTTATAATGCTGCTTAATATAATTAGGTAAGATTTAACGTAATTAATAGGAATAATTCACAGTATCCCTCACTAAAAAGAAAAAATTATCACATGGATAACTT
>NZ_JAHGVE010000114.1 GCF_018835585.1 Pelorhabdus rhamnosifermentans | reverse complement strand
AGCCGTCTTTGCCTGCAAAGATGCCTGCCTGTTCGGTAACGCTATTATAATTGGAATCTGTTTTGCCTTTGCCTAGGAAACCCGTTACCCCGCCTGTGTGACCGCTGCTAATGCCGATTCCGCTGTTTTGATTCTTCGCGTTGTAGTTATCAATATCCTGCAAACTGGTAATATTGAGGTTGCCGCCGATATTGGCTACGACTTTGGTACCATTCACTTGGGAGCCGGTGATACTAGCATCTTTTCCGGATGTCAGCGACACGGTGCGAAACCACTGAAAAAGTCAATATATATCAATAATAATCCAAATATGGTATAATATAGATGGATAATAAATCAAGAA
>NZ_JAHGVE010000113.1 GCF_018835585.1 Pelorhabdus rhamnosifermentans | reverse complement strand
CAAATCATTTTGCAATTGTCAGCGGATGATTTGATATGTAAGTCCTGCCAGCAATGGCACTGTTTTATCAATCAGAACGGTATTTGTTGTTGCTCCAACGATCCTGCCGGATGCAACGCCAATCTTATGAACGGTATGATTTAATCCCACAATGCTGCCGTATTCGCACACAAACGATTCAATATCGGTATGAATATCAATAAACTGTGTTACTTACAAATTATTGGCAAGCGTATACATACCTTCGCGCTGTGCCTTAGAGCGACGTTTAACGCCATACAGTTCAATCTTTGCGGGATTATCCTGCACACCTTCAAAGGTATTCCATTGTGGCGACCTCACTAAAAATTGAG
>NZ_JAHGVE010000112.1 GCF_018835585.1 Pelorhabdus rhamnosifermentans | reverse complement strand
TGAGCTTGGCTGATTTAATTTCTTCTGTTTGATATAAGGAAGAACAGAGAAAAGAGTTTTTTTGAACTCTACAGCAACCCCCATCCTTGGACCGACTAAGACAGCGACTTTGGCTTTGGCTGGAAGCAAAGGAAGCTCAGAGGATGTAATGACCTTAAAGTGGCGATTGTAAAAGGAGAAGACTCCACCAGCATCGACAGAACGAGTCAGTTTAACGCATAGAATAACATCAATATTCAGAGACGTTGATAAGGGCCTGAAAGCAGACTCTAGCGCTTCAGGTTGAACAGAAAATTGGTCATTGAACAAGGAAATGTATTTTGCTAGGAAAGCATTAGCTTGATCCACGGTTGAAA
>NZ_JAHGVE010000111.1 GCF_018835585.1 Pelorhabdus rhamnosifermentans | reverse complement strand
TCGATAGAAAGTTTACCGGCAAGAGTGGAAAGAAAAATAGCATGTCTGTCAGTATATAAGCCGACAGGAACGCCATGGGAGAGAATGCATTGGCGTATAACTTCCCAGTAGCCGTGGAGGCATTCATTTTTGGTCATATAAAGACCCACGATCTTGCCAGTAGCATCATCAATAGCGCCGTGAAGGGCAAATTTATCTTTGGAAGCAAACCACTCAAAGGGAGTTGCATCCATTTGAATGAGCATTCCTTCTTTTGGTTTACGTTTACGGCGACGATGAGGCTTAAATCTACGGCGTTTCTTAGGGCTTTTAATACCGGCATTAGTAAGAAGGGTATAAAGGGATGAGTAGCTGATTTTAATGCCTTC
>NZ_JAHGVE010000110.1 GCF_018835585.1 Pelorhabdus rhamnosifermentans | reverse complement strand
GCTCAACTCCGTGATGGGGTAGAAACTGTGTTTCTTGAGTGCAGGAGAGGAAAGTGGAATTCCCAGTGTAGCGGTGAAATGCGTAGAGATTGGGAGGAACACCAGTGGCGAAGGCGACTTTCTGGACTGTGTCTGACGCTGAGGCGCGAAAGCCAGGGGAGTGAACGGGATTAGATACCCCGGTAATCCTGGCTGTAAACGATGGGTACTAGGTGTAGGAGGTATCGACCCCTTCTGTGCCGGAGTTAACGCAATAAGTACCCCGCCTGGGGAGTACGATCGCAAGGTTGAAACTCAAAGGAATTGACGGGGGCCCGCACAAGCGGTGGAGTATGTGGTTTAATTCGACGCAACGCGAAGAACCTTACCAGGGCTTGACATTGATTGAAA
>NZ_JAHGVE010000109.1 GCF_018835585.1 Pelorhabdus rhamnosifermentans | reverse complement strand
TTTTCAGCAGTTCCATGTTTTTTCCCTCCAATCCGCTTCAGCATGCTCCAGCTTAGTTCTTTATTGCCAAATAGTCCCTGAGGACGATAAATCATGAGGAGAATGAGCATGAGTGAATAAATGACCATGCGCCACTCGGGATAATCAGCCAGAGCCGCTGAAACGAAGGTTAACAGGATGGCTGAGGTAATGGAGCCTGTAATACTGCCGAGTCCGCCTAAAACAACCATGGTCAAAATATCGAAGGACTTCATAAAGGTAAAGGATGCTGGATGAGCAATGTAAAAGTAGTGCGAGAACAGACAACCGGCAATGCCTGCAAAAGCGGCACCAATGGTAAAGGCCAGCACCTTGTATTTGGTTGTATCAATTCCCATGGCTTCGGCAGCGATTTCATTTTCGCGTAC
>NZ_JAHGVE010000108.1 GCF_018835585.1 Pelorhabdus rhamnosifermentans | reverse complement strand
GCCTGGGCTCGTGTTTCACTCGTTGGGATTGAACTATTAGCTATTGAGGCGCGGGTAGTAATTGCTTCTGTAGAAACTTTCCTCAAATATGCTGAAGCAATTGGTCTTACCGTAGATGTTGACTTCCATCACCAGCATGATGAATGTGCTTTTTAAAACACCTAATGGGAAGTAAAACTGATTTTCTTTAGATTCACTGGTAGGTTTTTACCACGAAAAGGCTATTGGTTATGTCACAATAGTCTTTTTTTGGTAAATCAAGAAGTATAAATTATCTGATTTACATAAGTACAACACTCGACTGCTTATAATGCTACTTAATATAATTAAGTAAGATTTAACGTAATTAATAGGAATAATTCACAGTATCCCTCACTAAAAAGAAAAAATTATCACATGGATAACTT
>NZ_JAHGVE010000107.1 GCF_018835585.1 Pelorhabdus rhamnosifermentans | reverse complement strand
TTGCATTAGAGCTTGATCTTCCGTCAAATCAAATTTCATAGCAATTGACACGCTCCTTCTTTTCTTTTAGGTTTATTCCTTATGCAAACAACAACGTGCGCGCCTCATTCTGCGCGCACCGTCAGTCGCATTAGAATAATAATCTAAGACTTCGCTATAACTTTCACAAACCCTGCCAAAGTTTATAATAATTCAGCTAATTTCATCTAATTTTAAGACTTTTATGTTTATTATTGAAATCTTTAATTTTATACTCTTTCCACGATGGTTGCGACACCCTGTCCGCCACCAATACAAAGTGTTGCCAAACCAACTTGTGCCTTCTTGTCTTCCATGGCATGAATAAGCGTAACCAGAATTCTTGCGCCGCTGGCACCAATTGGATGACCTAACGCAATAGCGCCACCATGAATATTGACTTTTTCTTTGTC
>NZ_JAHGVE010000106.1 GCF_018835585.1 Pelorhabdus rhamnosifermentans | reverse complement strand
CCGAATTCGCCGCATGTAAAACAGGTTGTGCTGGGAGAAAACGGTGTGATTGAAGGTGCGAAAAAAGGTTCAATTGTCATTGACATGAGCTCCATTGCGCCGCTTGTGAGCCGTGAAGTTTCCGAAAAACTGGCTGCCAAAGGTATAGAAATGTTAGATGCTCCTGTAAGCGGCGGAGAACCCAAAGCTATTGACGGCACGCTTTCCGTCATGGTTGGCGGTAAAAAAGCCGTGTTCGATAAATGCTACGAAATTATGAAGACCATGGCAGGCTCGGTAGTACTGACAGGAGATGTCGGTGCAGGAAATGTAACGAAGCTTGCCAATCAAATAATTGTAGCAATTAACATCGCTGCCATGTCTGAAGCGTTAGTACTCGCAAGTAAAGTGGGCGTAGAACCGGAATTGGTATACAAAGCCATTCGAGGCGGA
>NZ_JAHGVE010000105.1 GCF_018835585.1 Pelorhabdus rhamnosifermentans | reverse complement strand
ATGGCTAAACGTCTCCCCCAGGTAGGCGGTAAATTTATTCAAATGGAAGATGAAATTTCCGGTATCGGTGTTATCATCGGTGCCTCCCTCGCCGGCAAAAAAGTCTTAACAGCCACAAGCGGCCCCGGCTTTTCCTTAAAACAAGAACTCATTGGCTACGCCTCCATTGCCGAAGTCCCCATCGTCATTGCCAATGTCCAGCGCGTCGGTCCCTCCACAGGCCAGCCCACGTCGCCCTCTCAGGCCGACATCATGCAGGCCCGCTGGGGAACACACGGCGATCATCCCATCATTGCCCTCACGCCGTCCAGTGTACCCGAAACATTTACCTTAACCATTCGGGCCTATGAACTCTCCGAAAAATACCGCGTCCCCGTCATCATGCTCATGGACGAAATCGTCGGCCATATGCGCGAAAAAATCGAGCTCCCTGATAACTACGACAGTATCAAGCAGCCCCTGCG
>NZ_JAHGVE010000104.1 GCF_018835585.1 Pelorhabdus rhamnosifermentans | reverse complement strand
GTTCCCAGACTGCCGTCTGACTTAACCCCGGCACCTAAAGTTCCGGTTGAATTGACAGTTCCCGCTGTCAACATAGTTTGCTGCCCTGCCGCCAATACGCCACTATTGGCTAGCTCTCCCTGCGTGACAACATTCGTGTTGCCGCCTGCATATAACGTACCTTGGTTGCTGAACCCCTTCGCCTGAATCTGGATGTTGCCGCTGGCTGTAGTGCTTCCACCCAGTACAACCTTTCCGGCATTGGTTACAATAATGTCGCCACTATTCGCAGCAATAACGCCTTTACTGTTTACGCCAACACCATCCTCAGTTCCCATAAGCAGGATCTTGTTGGCATACATTCCACCTAAATTTCCAACATCAAGGGCAATATCCGGTTTGTTACTCCCATCAATTTTATCAGTATGGAGGGTATTGTATTGGACAGTATTCGCTCCTGTGACAACCTGAAGGTTCTTGGCCCAAAGCT
>NZ_JAHGVE010000103.1 GCF_018835585.1 Pelorhabdus rhamnosifermentans | reverse complement strand
ATTAACAACTTTTCGGCAGGTATATTGGGTGCATTGTTGGCATTATTGGCTTATACAGGAATCGGCCCGGTGGTTTTAGGCTTAAGCAATATACTGAAAGCAGGGGTAGAGACCATTGTAAGCGCAGGTTTATTGCCTCTAGTATCCCTATTTATTGAACCAGGGAAGATATTGTTTTTAAACAACGCTATGAATCATGGGGTATTAAGCCCAATTGGAATACAACAAGCGAAAGAAGTGGGAAAATCGATATTCTTCTTATTAGAAGCCAATCCAGGTCCCGGCCTGGGAGTTCTGTTGGCATACTGGGTATTTTCCAAGGGAATGATCAAGCAATCTGCACCAGGGGCTGTGATCATTCATTTTCTAGGAGGTATACACGAAATTTACTTTCCTTATGTACTGATGAATCCTTTACTGCTAATCGCCGTGATATGCGGGGGAGCAAGTGGCGTGTTTACTTTCAATGTATTAGGAGCAGG
>NZ_JAHGVE010000102.1 GCF_018835585.1 Pelorhabdus rhamnosifermentans | reverse complement strand
ATGGACGAAATCGTCGGCCATATGCGCGAAAAAATCGAGCTCCCTGATAACTACGACAGTATCAAGCAGCCCCTGCGTAAACAGCCGACAGAAAAACCATCCAGAAGCTACCAGGCTTATCATGCCGACAGCGATAAAATCTGTCCCATGCCGCCCTTCGGTGCCGGTTACCGTTATCATGTCACAGGACTCATTCATGACGAAAGCGGGTTCCCCAACGGTTCCCCTGCCGCCACCGTTGCCCAGATGGATCGCTTAAATGAGAAACTATCCGACAATCTTGATGACATTGTCACCTACGAAGAATATCGTCTCGAAGATGCCGAATACGCCGTCATCGCCTTTGGTGGTACCGCTCGTACAGCCTATGCAGCCGTTGATCAAGCCCGCGCTCAAGGCATCAAAATCGGACTCTTCCGTCCCATTACCATTTGGCCCTTTGCCCAACAGCAAATCGAAGCGCTTGCCACGCGCGTCAAAAAGATCTTAGTTGC
>NZ_JAHGVE010000101.1 GCF_018835585.1 Pelorhabdus rhamnosifermentans | reverse complement strand
GACGGATTCGCCCTTGTCGAAGCCATCACCGCTTGCCCCATCGGGTTCGGTCGTCAAAACAAAAGCGGTTCAGGAGCCAACATGATGAAATGGCAGAGAGATCACGCCGTAGCCAAAGCAGCTTATGAAAAACTTACCGCCGAAGAACAGGCCGAGAAGTTTGCCATTGGCGTGCTTTATGAAAGTGAAGCTCCTGAATATACCAAAGAATACGACAAACTGATTGAACAGGCCCAGGGGGGAGCAAAATGAAACGATTAGAAATGAGATTATCCGGATCCGGCGGTCAGGGACTCATCCTGGCAGGCATCATCCTAGCCGAAGCCGCCATATTAGATAAGAAAAATGCCGTCCAGTCCCAGTCCTACGGACCCGAAGCAAGAGGCGGCTCAAGTAAATCAGAAGTGCTTATTTCAGAAGAGGCCATTCATTATCCGAAAGTAGTCAAACCGGACCTGCTTCTCGCCATGACGCAAGAAGCATTAGATAAATACGCCCA
>NZ_JAHGVE010000100.1 GCF_018835585.1 Pelorhabdus rhamnosifermentans | reverse complement strand
GTTACTTTTGTATTGTCTGTTGGATCAATTACTGCCGTAATACTTGGAATATCAGACGGCGGTGCATCTTTGCCTGTTATATATAAACTTTTAATCGTTCCGGCTGATTGCATCCCACTGCTTGCACTACAGATTTTCACATAATACGTCCTAAGTGGCACGATTGTCGTTATTGTGGACAGCATATTTTGCGTTGACTCAAAATATTTCCAGCTGATTCCATCCTCACAATAATAAACGACAAATTCATCTGCTGACTGACTGCGTTGTAACGTCCATGACACATGCAATAGTGACACATTCGTGCCGTCCTTGGCCCGATAATTTTCTTCTGCTAACGATAAATTACTCACATCATATAGCTTACTTCCTGGCGGCGTATAATCCACAATTTGATAATTCAAATCGCCACTGTAGACGCCTTCGCAATATTCAGCAAGATTTAATTTACATTTCAAATCGCCGTCTCTTTCAACACCAACGAGGCGGAATTTTTTTACTGCTTT
>NZ_JAHGVE010000099.1 GCF_018835585.1 Pelorhabdus rhamnosifermentans | reverse complement strand
GAAGTCCGGCGGCTCATTTATACCACCAATGCGGTGGAAGGGTTTCATCGGATGCTACGCAAATATACCAAGACCAAGACAATCTATCCCACAGATGACGCGGTTAGAAAGTCGGTTTTCCTGTTGTTTTCCAAGGCAGCGATCAAAAAGGCGATACTCTCCTGAGCATCGCCGCCTTGCCTAACCTCATACGCCGCTCGGGTCGCACCTCTGCGTTGCCCTATCCTGCGTGTGAGTAAAACATAATTTAGGTTCCCACAAAATTCGGCTGGTTATTCCATTTACACTCATGCTTTTCGTATCCGAGGTGTTCATCCATTTCCGCCTCAAGCATTTCCTCCAGCGTACCTTTAAACAGTGATTTCAGTAGCTTATGAACGTCCTCCATGTTTGTGCATTTCTTAGACAACAGCTCTACTAATTCTTTTTCTTTTTGGCTCATTGTAAAATGAAATTGAACTAAAAAAAATCCATAGAGATTGTAACTGTGCTAAGATGGTTTTGCGAAGAAC
>NZ_JAHGVE010000098.1 GCF_018835585.1 Pelorhabdus rhamnosifermentans | reverse complement strand
ATGACGTCACTGAGCTGCTGGGCGTGATAGGTTGTCCCACGGGCAACGAAAGTGGCTCCGGCGGCTTTGGCGAGTTCGACGACGTTGAAGCTGCGTTCGATGGTGCCGTAGGGCGCGGTGGATGCCTTACTGTGCGTTGGCGTCAGGGGTGAATACTGACCGCCTGTCATGCCGTAAATGGAGTTGTTAAATAAAATGACGGTGATGTTGATGTTTCTTCGTGCGGCATGGATGAAATGATTGCCGCCGATGGCTGTGGCATCGCCGTCTCCTGTCATGACGATGACGTTGAGCGCGGGATTGGCAAGTTTAATGCCTGTGGCAAAGGGAATGGCCCGGCCATGGGCGCTGTGAACGGTATCGAAATCCAGGTACCCTGAGGCTCTTGAGGAGCAGCCGATACCGGATACAATGGTTGTGTTATCTTGACTGAGTCCCAGTTTATCGATGGCTTTGACTGCGGCACTTGTGACTATGCCGTTGCCGCAGCCGGGACACCACATGTGAGGCAAGTGATT
>NZ_JAHGVE010000097.1 GCF_018835585.1 Pelorhabdus rhamnosifermentans | reverse complement strand
ATCATTATTGGCGGCGGTATTGTCGGTACAGCGATTGCCAGAAAGTTATCGAAATACCAACTTGATGTGGTATTACTTGAAAAAGAACCTGACATTGCCATGGGTACAACCAAGGCAAACAGCGCCATTCTTCATGCTGGATTTGATGCTCATCCAGGCTCACTGAAAGCTAAATTTAATGTACGAGGCAATGCACTTTATCACCAATTAAAAGATGAACTGGCCCTGGATATTAAGTGGACGGGTTCACTTGTTGTCGCAACAAGCGACGAAGAAATGAACACGGTTCAAGAGCTTTTTGAACGGGGAAAAACTAATGGTGTGCCGGGCTTAGCCATGCTTAACCGTGAAGAAGTTCTCGCAAAAGAGCCGAATCTAGCGGTGAATGTGAAAGGTGCCTTATGGGCAGCTTCAGCAGGTATTTTTCTTCCCTTTAGCGCTGCTATTTCTTTCGCTGAAAATGCCGTAAAAAACGGTGTAAAAGTATTGACAGAATGTCCTGTTACAGGCATTGAAGTGACTGACGGCCATGTAACAGGCGTC
>NZ_JAHGVE010000096.1 GCF_018835585.1 Pelorhabdus rhamnosifermentans | reverse complement strand
ATTGAATTCGATGTTATTGGACCCTTTTGGCAGCTCAATATTGTATTAATCTGTATTAATATTATTCTTGTAACAAGTCTGAACTTAATCAATGGTTTTACAGGCCAGTTTTCCATTGGTCATGCCGGGTTCATGGCTGTCGGGGCCTATGTCGGCGCTGTCCTGACCGTTAAGTTCCATCTGCCCTTTGCGGCTGCCATTTTAGCTGGCGCGGGTGCCGCAGGTTTTCTCGGTTTTGTCATTGGTCTTCCCACACTGCGGCTCACTGGCGATTATCTGGCCATTGCTACCCTCGGACTGGGGGAAATCATTCGCATTACCATCTTAAACATTCCCTATGTAGGCGGTGCCTCCGGCTTTATGGGCATTCCCCGTTATACCACCTTCACGTGGGCATTTTGGCTGCTTATTTTCACGATATTTTTCATCAAAAACTTTATCGATTCCACCCATGGGCGAGCTTGCATCTCCGTACGCGAAAATGAAATCGCTGCCGAAGCCATGGGAATTGATACAACCAAATACAAGGTGCTGGCCTTTACCATTGG
>NZ_JAHGVE010000095.1 GCF_018835585.1 Pelorhabdus rhamnosifermentans | reverse complement strand
CGTAAGTGAACGGCAAAGCCTGCCTTGATATAGGCTAACGCCCGGTTAGTAATGCCTTTAATATAATCACTTTCGATGAAATCCGACTGATCAATAGCTATGTTGAAATTGGAAGCCTCTTTAATAATCATCAAAAAATCACGCCTCTCTACTAAATGTAAATTACCTTTCGATCTTTACACAATTTTACTCTTCATTATAAAAGCGCCTCCAAATGTATTACGCTTTCTTTGCTACCATGATATGACGGCTTATCAAATTTGTTCCTAATTTCTACTTTTTTTGCCATGTTAGCCATGGATCCGCTTCCTGCCACCATAGACACACTCACTATTCTTGCTTCATCTACTACCACTACAAACACCAAATCTATCCGCGCCATTTCGTCATCAGCGATTGCGCCGATTACCAGCATGATAAATCAGAAAGCTCACTAAAAAGAAAAAATTATCACATGGATAACTTGCATATTTTTCCCCGTACGCATATACTACAGCAAGTCACACCAAAAGACAGTTTTCTTACTACATTGAGGCAATCGCCAGATGTAATCAAATC
>NZ_JAHGVE010000094.1 GCF_018835585.1 Pelorhabdus rhamnosifermentans | reverse complement strand
TTTTTTTAAGCGGCAAAATAAGCTTGTCTTGCTACACCATTTGGTGAATTTCTTAATTTTAAGCAATTGGGGGTTAAAATAAGAAGATATAAGGATACCAAGGCGGCTATCCTTTTTAAATTGACCGCTAAAGCGGTTAACTTGGCCTGCATACTCATACTTTTTAGACCATACCCTCGGGCACGGTCTAATCCATGGAAATGTTTCATCTCACCGTTTTTCCATTCATGGCTTGCGCGCTTTTTGTATTTTTCTTTAAATTCCGGCGTGCTTGCTCGTTGACTATACTCATAATATTCAGCCGTATTCATTCCAACATCTAACCGCTTTACAGCCGCTGATTTTCCGGCACATTCTATTTTATGAGAACAATTTTTACACATAGCCTTATCAAATTTATATCTTAGAAATTCTTGCCCCCGGCTGTTCTTGCCGCACTTTTTATCTATTGTATAATTTCCCATGTTACAAAACCACTGGTCGCTATCCTTGTTATAACTAAATTTGCTCTCGTCAATTTTGTATACGGAAGCGCTGACCGGTATAATTGCCTCCACATGGTTCA
>NZ_JAHGVE010000093.1 GCF_018835585.1 Pelorhabdus rhamnosifermentans | reverse complement strand
GACAAAGAAAAAGTCAATATTCATGGTGGCGCTATTGCGTTAGGTCATCCAATTGGTGCCAGCGGCGCAAGAATTCTTGTTACACTTATTCATGCCATGGAAGACAAGAAGGCGCAAGTTGGTTTGGCAACACTTTGTATTGGTGGCGGACAGGGTGTCGCAACCATCGTGGAAAGAGTATAAATTTAAAGATTTCAATAATAAACGTAAAAGTCTTAAGTTATTATTCTGATTGTGCATGTAGCTCTGCAAAAATCAAGCGTGCACGTTAGATGAATAATAAAATAAACCTAAAAGAAAAGAAGGAGCGTGTCAATTGCTATGAAATTTGATTTGACGGAAGATCAAGCTCTAATGCAAAAGTTGGTTCGTGAATTTTCAGAAAAACAGTTAGCGCCAGGTGTGGCACAACGTGATGAAAATGAAGAATTCTCTCGTGAACTCTTTAATAGTATGGGAGAAATGGGCTTCACAGGCATTTGTTTTCCTGAAGAGTATGGCGGAGTTGGCGGTGATGTGCTGACTTATATTTTGGCAGTCGAAGAGATATCACGCGTTGATGATGGACTCGGTGTGTCCTTATCAGCCTCCGTTTCCTT
>NZ_JAHGVE010000092.1 GCF_018835585.1 Pelorhabdus rhamnosifermentans | reverse complement strand
GCTGTCGATTCAACAGCTTCGCGTTCTATTGCTCCTACCGGACAAACTTCTACACAGGCACCACACGAGGTACAAGCGTCTGTTACATGCGCTTTGTCATCTTGCATTTCCAGCGCACCGAACGGGCAAGCACTCACGCAAGCTCCGCAGCCGATGCAGGTATCTTTTGCTACTTTTACAGCCATTTTTTATTGCCTCCTTATATGATCTTCGCGTCACTGAGTTTTTGAAGAAGAATACCGACTGCTTCGCGGGCATCTTCTGCTTGAATCATTTCACCGCCTGAGCGGGTAGGAGGCGTAAAGATTTTCTTTACCTGTGTAGGAGAACCTTTTAAACCCAGACGTTTCTCATCTACATCCAAATCAGCGAGTGTCAAAACGGGAATTTCCTTCCGATTTGCTTTCATTGTACCGCGCACCGTAGCAAACCTTGGTTCATTGGCTGATTTTACAACTGTAACAAGCAAAGGCATTTTCCCTTCGATGACTTCATAACCTTCTTCATGCTCACGTTCTACTTTCAAAACGTCACCAGTGACTTCAAATTTTGAACAGCACGTGATTTGAGCAATTCCCAGATGTTCTGCCATTTCAGGACCCACTTGCGC
>NZ_JAHGVE010000091.1 GCF_018835585.1 Pelorhabdus rhamnosifermentans | reverse complement strand
AACTGGTGCCCGTACCGCAAACCGACACAGGTAGGCGGGAAGAGAATTCTAAGGTGCGCGGGAAAACCCTTGTTAAGGAACTCGGCAAAATGTCCCCGTAACTTCGGGAAAAGGGGAGCCCTCATTTGTGAAAGCTTGAAACGGCCGGAGCAAGAGAGGGTTGCAAAAGAGAGGCCCAAGCGACTGTTTACCACAAACACAGGTGCCTGCTAAAGCGAAAGCTGACGTATAGGTGCTGACACCTGCCCGGTGCTGGAAGGTTAAGGGGAATGCTTAGAACTTCGGTTCGAAGGTGTAAACTGAAGCCCCAGTAAACGGCGGCCGTAACTATAACGGTCCTAAGGTAGCGAAATTCCTTGTCGGGTAAGTTCCGACCCGCACGAAAGGTGTAACGACTTGGGCACTGTCTCAACAAGGGACCCGGTGAAATTGAAATACCTGTGAAGATGCAGGTTACCCGCGACTGGACAGAAAGACCCCATGGAGCTTTACTGTAGCCTGATATTGAGTTTTGGTCAATAATGTACAGGATAGGTGGGAAGCTGAGAAGCGAGGACGCTAGTTTTCGCAGAGCTGATGTTGGGATACCACCCTTTATTGACTGGAATTCTAACTG
>NZ_JAHGVE010000090.1 GCF_018835585.1 Pelorhabdus rhamnosifermentans | reverse complement strand
TCAAAAGAACGCGTACAATTTGGTAAACCAATTTGCAGAAATCAAGGTTTGGCATTTATGATGGCTGATATGGCAACGAAAATCGAAGCATCACGTTTGCTTATTTATCGTGCTGCTTATCTAAAAGATCAAGGACAACCTTATTCCAAAGAAGCTGCCATGGCCAAGATGTTTGCCTCAGATTCAGCTATGTCCATTACGGTCGATGCGATTCAGATTTTCGGTGGCTATGGTTATTCCAAAGAATATCCAGTCGAACGCCTCATGAGAGACGCAAAGATTTGTCAAATTTATGAAGGTACGAATCAAGCCCAAAGATTGGTTATTTCCGGTTCGATTTTACGTTAATTGTCGGAGTTCATCACGATGTATCATCAATTTACAGGAGGCTTACAATATGGAAATGGTAGTTTGTGTCAAGCAGGTACCTGACACTACAGAAGTTAAAATTGATCCAGTAACAAATACACTTGTGCGGCAAGGTGTGCCAAGTATTGTAAATCCCTTTGACAAAAATGCCTTGGAAGCTGCTCTTCAATTAAAGGAAAAAAATGGCGGCAAGGTAACCGTTGTTTCAATGGGACCCCCTCAGGCCAAAGATGCTTTAAAAGAATGTTTAGCTAT
>NZ_JAHGVE010000089.1 GCF_018835585.1 Pelorhabdus rhamnosifermentans | reverse complement strand
CCTGCTTTATCATTTGTTCCTGATCCACGGCTACCACCGAATGGTTGTTGTCCAACAACTGCACCAGTCGGCTTGTCATTAATATAAAAGTTACCTGCAGCATGATCCAATGCTTTCGCAAGCTTGATAATTACGGCTCTGTCTTGTGCAAATATAGCACCTGTCAATCCATAAATAGTTGCAGTATCACAGAGTGTCAAGGTTTCATCTAGTTTATCATTGGGATATACATAAATGGTGATAACGGGTCCAAAGATTTCTTCTACGAGCGTTTTAAATGTCGGTGTCTTGGCTAAGATGACTGTTGGCTCGACAAAGTATCCTACACTGTCATCACAGCCACCGCCAATTATGATTTCAGCGTCTTCAGATTTTCTGGCATAATCAATATATTTTTGTATATTATTAAAAGATTTTTGATCAATAACAGCATTCATGAGGTTTGTAAAGTCACGAACATCGCCCATCTTAATCTTGCCTATTTCTTCTTCAAGACGTCCCTTTAGTTCGCCCCACAGGCTTTCAGGGATGTAAGCACGAGACGCTGCCGAACACTTTTGCCCCTGGTATTCGAATGCACCCAAAACGATGGCACAGGTAAGGGCTTCAATATCGGCTGATTCGTGA
>NZ_JAHGVE010000088.1 GCF_018835585.1 Pelorhabdus rhamnosifermentans | reverse complement strand
GATATTTCCCGTATGGCAAATGATGATAGCTTCACTATTGCACCGCGCAAAGGCGAATACATTTTGTTTGATAAAAATGCCAGTTCCATTATTAGCAACGTCATTTTCCCTGCTCCAAGTAAAAAATCAAAAGGAATCTTAGTTTGCCCCACTGTGCATGGCAATATCTTTATTGGACCGAATGCTCAGGACATTGACGACAAGGCTGACCTCTCCACAACGCCGATTGGCTTAAATGAGATTATTACAGGCGCTAAGAAGCTTGTGCCAGAATTACCGCTCAATGCCTCCATTACGGAATTTTCCGGTCTAAGAGCCGCAGCCAATGAAGGAGACTTTGTCATTCGTCCTTCAAAAGTGACGGCAGGCTTAATTCATGCCGCAGGCATTCAGTCACCTGGTCTAACGTCTGCCCCGGCTATTGCAGAATTCATTGCTGATATTTTACGCGAAGACGGCTTAACCTTAACGCCCAAACAAAACTTTATCGCTACAAATGAAGCCAAAGTGATTTTCCGTGAATTAACAAATGAACAAAAACAAGAACTCATCAACAGAAATCCCCTTTACGGTCGCGTCATTTGCCGCTGTGAAACCATTACAGAAGGCGAAATTCTCGATGCCATTCATTCGC
>NZ_JAHGVE010000087.1 GCF_018835585.1 Pelorhabdus rhamnosifermentans | reverse complement strand
AGAACCGGGTACGCTTTTTTCGTACTCGGTTCTTTTGGGGATTCATACTCTATGCATTATCTTAATGACATTGCTCATGCTGGGAGCATTTTTTTGTGATAATGATGGATTAACCTTGTCCATTGAACCAGACATTTGTATTCAAGGTTACAGCAGCAGTAGCATCATTCGTAAAATATAACCGTGAGTATTTGAGAAAATTTCCAGAAACGAGTGGAATTAGTGTGGTACCAGAAGAGATGGTTGTTGTGGTGTCAGTGTACCAGAGATTTAAGTTGTTGTCGTCGGGGCTAATCTGCAGTCTAACAACAGGCGGTGTTGTGGCATCGGCAGCGGTAGTATAAAGAAACCAGGTCCATGTATTAAGAGAAGAGACATTTACGTCTGTAATGGCTAGTGATGAACCAATGCTAACTGCGAGATTTTGGAATGAGGTTTCGGTGAAACCTAATACTGTGCATACGCATCCAGGAATACTGACGGTAGGAGTGCCGGAAATGCTGACAGTAGGAGTGCCGTCGATGCTGACGGTAGGAGTGCCGGAAATGCTGACGGTAGGAGTGCCGGAAATGCTGACGGTAGGAGTGCCGGAAATGCTGACGGTAGGAGTGCCGGAAATGCTGACGGTAGGAGTGCCGGAAATGCT
>NZ_JAHGVE010000086.1 GCF_018835585.1 Pelorhabdus rhamnosifermentans | reverse complement strand
GATGAAATGATTCAAGACGGACTGTGGTGTGCTTTTAATGATTATCATATGGGAATTACAGCAGAAAATGTTGCTGAAAAATTTGGTATTACGCGTGAGATGCAAGATCAATTATCGGCTGAATCACAGCAAAAAGCAGTTGAAGCCATAAAATCGGGCGCATTTAAAAAAGAAATTCTTCCTGTTGTTTATAAAACGAAAAAAGGCGAAGTTACTTTTGATACAGATGAATTCCCGCGTGAAGGAACAACTGCAGAAAAGCTAGCCAAATTGAAACCCGCTTTCAAAAAAGATGGTACAGTGACAGCAGGAAATGCATCTGGTATCAATGATGGTGCTGCAGCGCTTGTTGTGATGAGTTTGGATAAAGCCAAAGAATTGGGACTCAAACCGCTTGTACGTATTCGTGCTTATGCTGCAGCAGGTGTTGATCCTGCGATTATGGGTATTGGACCGATTGCTGCAACCAAAAAGGTGTTGACAAAAGCCAACCTAACTGTTAAAGATCTTGACTTAATCGAAGCAAATGAAGCTTTTGCAGCGCAATTCTTGGCTGTAGGTAAGGAACTTGGTTTTGACAAAGAAAAAGTCAATATTCATGGTGGCGCTATTGCGTTAGGTCATCCAATTGGTGCCAGCGGCGCAAGAATTCT
>NZ_JAHGVE010000085.1 GCF_018835585.1 Pelorhabdus rhamnosifermentans | reverse complement strand
ACTTATATTTTGGCAGTCGAAGAGATATCACGCGTTGATGATGGACTCGGTGTGTCCTTATCAGCCTCCGTTTCCTTATGTGGTTGGCCAATCTATGCTTATGGAACAGAAGAACAAAAACAAAAATATTTGACACCCCTTGCCGAAGGCCGCACCATGGGTGCCTTTGGTTTAACTGAAGCCAATGCAGGTACAGACTCGGCTTCGCAGCAAACGACTGCTGTACAAGACGGCGATGATTATATTATTAATGGCAGCAAAATGTTCATTACCAACGGCGGCGAAGCTGAAACGTATGTTATTTTTGCCATGACAGATAAGTCCAAAGGTAATAAGGGCATTACAGCTTTCATTTTAGAAAAAGGCATGCCTGGCTTTACTTTCGGTAAGAAAGAAGATAAATTAGGCATTCGTTCTTCACAAACCATGGAATTGGTCTTCCAAGATGTTCGTGTTCCGGCAGCCAATCGACTGGGTAAAGAAGGAGACGGATTTAAAATTGCCATGACGACACTTGACGGTGGCCGGATTGGTGTTGCTGCACAAGCTTTGGGTATTGCTGAAGCCGCTTTGGATCTTTCCATTAAATATTCAAAAGAACGCGTACAATTTGGTAAACCAATTTGCAGAAATCAAGGTTTGGCATTTATGATGGCTGATATGGCAAC
>NZ_JAHGVE010000084.1 GCF_018835585.1 Pelorhabdus rhamnosifermentans | reverse complement strand
GGACTATTTGGCAATAAAGAACTAAGCTGGAGCATGCTGAAGCGGATTGGAGGGAAAAAACATGGAACTGCTGAAAACGACTAAGTTGTCGAAAGTATTTGGCGGTCTCAAAGCCGTTTCTTGTTTTGACATCGACCTTGCTAAAGGCGAACTGATTGGTCTCATTGGCCCGAATGGAGCCGGAAAAACGACAGCATTTAATCTCTTAACAGGCGTCTATCAACCAACAGAAGGCGAAATACAATTTGATGGACAGAGTTTGGTTGGGTTAAAACCCCATCAAATTACTCAGCGCGGAATTGCACGGACCTTTCAAAATATCCGTCTTTTCTCTGATCTGTCTGTATTAGATAACGTGAAAATAGCCTATCATTTTCATGTAAAATACGGTTTAGTCGAGTCAGTGCTGCGCATGGGCCGTTATCATAAAGAAGAAGAGGAACTGACCGAAAGAGCCACGGCTTTTTTAAAGATCTTTGGCCTGGCTGATAAGAAAGATGAAATAGCCAAGAATCTGCCGTATGGTGAACAGCGGCGGCTGGAAATTGCGCGGGCCCTTGCGGCAGAACCCAAGCTGCTCTTACTTGATGAACCGGCGGCAGGGATGAATCCCCAGGAAACGCATGCGCTCATGGAAATGATTCGGTGGATTCGCAAAGAATTCAATCTGAC
>NZ_JAHGVE010000082.1 GCF_018835585.1 Pelorhabdus rhamnosifermentans | reverse complement strand
TCAACTAACTTACTAAGATTCTTATCAATCCCTTTTAACCCTTTTTGTACAAATTCATCTTTTATATCACGCAAAACAACATCTAACCCATGCTGTGCCATAACCTGTGCAATACCACTGCCCATTTGGCCAGCGCCAATCACTAATACGCGTTTGATTTCCATTGAAAATCCTCCTGTTCATATTAGAATGCTATTGGACTTGAAACTACCTGTGCAAATGACTGTAGCTACTGCAGAAATTTAAGTAGAATTTCTGCAGTAACTTATGTCATAATCAGCTTATTGCGCTTTTAATTTTTTGAATTCTTCTGTCAGCATCGGAATCACTTGCAGCGCGTCAGCTACAATTCCATAATTAGCAAATTTGAAGATATTTGCATCGGGATCTTTGTTTACAGCGATAATGATGTCCGATGTACTCATACCTGCTAAATGCTGAATGGCACCGGAAATACCGAAAGCAAAATAAATTTTTGGAGCAACTGTCTTGCCTGTCTGTCCTACTTGATGAAGCGCAGGCATCCAGCCGGCATCAACGGCTGCACGTGAAGCACCTACAGCACCGCCCACAGCCTCAGCCAGTTCTTCAAGCAATTTAAAGTTTGCCATATCACACATGCCACGTCCACCGGAAACGATAATTTCCGCTTCTTCAATGTTGACGGAAGTTGTACAAAGATTGATGACTTCAATAAGCTT
>NZ_JAHGVE010000081.1 GCF_018835585.1 Pelorhabdus rhamnosifermentans | reverse complement strand
GTTGGCATAAATCCAGACGAAGATTTACCAGACGCAAGTTTGCTCGCCAAATTCAGAACACAACGTCTGAAAGGTACTGGTGTTGACGATATCATCAAGGAAGTAGTACGCCAATGTGTGGAGAAAAATATCATTAAGGGAACCGGCCTTAGTATAGATGCCACTCATACAGTGGCCAATACAGGCAAATTAGTTCCCGAGCGAATCATGAAACATCTAGCGAAGAAAATATTGAAAAATATAGAGAAAGAATCTGGAGCACTACCAGCTGGGCTCAATACAGAGATACCTGATTACAAGGTAATCGAAGATCATAGTGAAGCTAAAGCTACTATGAAAACCTACTTGGAAGGTATGATGGAAGAAGTCGAAAATAAAGTTGATATTACAATTATGCCAGAAACAGAAAAGGCAATCGCCGAAGCAAAAGAAATATTGAGTGATGAAAAGTTCATCATACAAAAGGGAGTACGATCACTGGTTGATAAAGATGCTCGTGTAGGATATAAATCAAAAACGGATAGTTTTTTTGGTTACAAAGTAGAATTTGCAATGATACCGGAAGAACGTATTATTACAGCCGTGCAAACGTGTGATGGCGCTTATGTAGACGGGAATAAGTTTGATGAATTATATAATCGCAGTAAAGAATGCGGATGTAACATCAAAGAGTTTTATGGTGATAAGGCTTATTTTCGAAAGCCAATACTTGATACGCTAAAG
>NZ_JAHGVE010000080.1 GCF_018835585.1 Pelorhabdus rhamnosifermentans | reverse complement strand
TGATTCGACATGTTTTTTCCTCCTTTTTTTACAGGGGCTTACGAATAACATCAATGATGGTGCCATCACGGTATTCGACGACACCGACAATGTCATCACTGACTTCGATGGCATCGGGCTTGCCTGACAAATCATAGGCCTGCTGCTGCAAGTCTTCAATCGACACAATTGGCAGCGCTGATCCTTTGAGTTTATCAAGTAAATCGGCTCGGCGTGGATTTACGGCAATACCGCGTTCTGTCACGATGACATCGACAGTTTCACCCGGGGTGACTACAGTCTGTACGGCATCGCGAACCATGGGAAGACGACCACGAAGCAGTGGCGCGACAACGATGGAAAGTTTAGCGCCTGCGGCTGTATCGCTGTGTCCGCCTGAAGCTCCCATAATGACGCCATTGGAATCTGTAATGACATTGACGTTAAAGTTCACATCGACTTCGGTGGCACTTAGAATAACGGCATCCAAATTGTTTACAATGGGTCCGCTGTTATGGGGATTGGCATAATAGGAGGCGGACATTTCAAGATGATTGGCATTTTTCGTAATGGACTCAATGGCTGGAATATCAAAGCTCTGTACATCAAACATCATTTTAAACAGACCCTGTTCCATCATTTCAGCAAAGACTCCGGCAACACCACCCACACCAAAGCTGCCTGTAATGCCTTTGGCAAGCATTTTTTCTTTGATGAAGCGGCCTACGGCCATGGAAGCTCCGCCACTGCC
>NZ_JAHGVE010000079.1 GCF_018835585.1 Pelorhabdus rhamnosifermentans | reverse complement strand
AGTGTTCCTATTGATCCGAATTCTTTAGTAAAACATTATAATAACGGCATTTTGGAAGTCAAATTGGCACGGGTAAACGAACAACAATAGGAGAGTTTTGCAAGTAATGGGGAAAAACGAGGTGGTATCTTGATTTACCTGAGATAGATATGAGTCAAGATTATTTGCCATATGGATTACTGCGGGATTGGATAGTATCAATGGATAATTTTTACAAGTATTAGCCGAGATTGAGCCATCAGCTATCCGGGAAGTTTTTGTGAGCTTGACGGACTTGAAAAATTTAAAAATGTTAATGTTGTAGTGGCAACAAATGGCCGGATTTAATTGACGAAGCGCTGTTTCGACTGGGATGGTTTATGAAAATTTTCCTTATATCGTTGGCATTAAAGAATGCTTGGTTTCATATACAAAAGTACAAGGATTTATTAAAGATGTTACAAGGGGGAAGGTTGATGGCGAAAAGGGTGGTTAGTATCCCTAAGTCGCTGTACGAATCTATGCAAGGTAGATATTTTCTGGGACAGACCGATGTCGTAAGCTTTGTTGACGGCAGAAATGCATGGGGTGGATTATTAAACCCAATCGATTCTCAAGTAAAATTATTTGTAAATGTATTCACTATTACTAACATATCTGGAACGGATTTTTTGGCCGAAATTTGGGTTAATTCCCAAATGCCAGGGACAGAAACTGCTTCCAATCTGGTAACGCCGTCTAATATGACATTATTTATGAACCGG
>NZ_JAHGVE010000078.1 GCF_018835585.1 Pelorhabdus rhamnosifermentans | reverse complement strand
ATGGACGAAATCGTCGGCCATATGCGCGAAAAAATCGAGCTCCCTGATAACTACGACAGTATCAAGCAGCCCCTGCGCAAACAGCCGACAGAAAAACCATCCAGAAGCTACCAGGCCTATCATGCTGACAGCGATAAAATCTGTCCCATGCCGCCCTTTGGTGCCGGCTACCGTTATCATGTCACCGGACTCATTCATGACGAAAGCGGCTTCCCCAACGGTTCCCCTGCCGCCACCGTTGCCCAGATGGATCGCTTAAACCAAAAACTCTCCGACAATCTCGATGATATCGTGACGTATGAAGAATATCGTCTCGAAGATGCCGAATACGCCGTCATCGCCTTTGGCGGTACCGCTCGTACAGCCTATGCAGCCGTTGATCAAGCCCGCGCTCAAGGCATCAAAATCGGACTGTTTCGTCCCATTACCATTTGGCCCTTTGCCCAACAGCAAATCGAAGAACTTGCCACGCGCGTCAAAAAGATCTTAGTTGCCGAACTCAACTGCGGCCAGTATGTCGGCGAAGTCCAAAAAGCCGTAGGCGGGAAAATCCCCGTCATTTCCTATACCAAATATAACAACGAAGCCATCACTCCCGCCGAACTACTCAGCGGTCTTGTCAAACTCAGCCGGGAGGAGAAATAATCATGAACATGGAACAACTCGTACAAAAATATTATCGTCAAAATCACTTGCCTCACATGTGGTGTCCCGGCTGCGGCAACGGCATAGTCACAAGTGCCGCAGTCAAAGCCATCGATAA
>NZ_JAHGVE010000077.1 GCF_018835585.1 Pelorhabdus rhamnosifermentans | reverse complement strand
GTTTTGCGTGATATAAAAGATGAATTTGTACAAAAAGGGTTAAAAGGGATTGATAAGAATCTTAGTAAGTTAGTTGAAAAAGGAAAATTAGCTGCAGCAGATAAGGAAGCAACACTAAAACGGATCTGTGGTGTTGTGGAATTGGATAAAGCCGCGTGCAATGTTGATCTAGTTGTTGAAGCAGCTGTTGAAAATATGAATTTGAAAAAAGAAATTTTCCAGACACTAGACGATCTTTGTCCTGATTATACCATTTTAGCTTCAAATACTTCGTCACTCCCCATTACAGCTGTTGCAGCAACAACGAAACGACCAGATAAGTTTATTGGCATGCATTTTTTCAATCCTGCACCTGTCATGAAATTGGTTGAAGTCATTAAAGGCTTAGCAACAAGTGAAGAAACATTTGAGAAGGTATATGCTCTCGCAAAAGAATTGGGAAAATCCCCCGTAAAAATTAATGATGCACCTGGCTTTGCTGGAAATCGTATTATGATTCCCATGATTAATGAAGCTATTTTTGCTTATGCAGAAGGCGTTGCAAGTGTTGAAGATATTGATACAGTTGCAAAACTTGGTTTTAATCATCCCATGGGACCACTGGCATTATCCGATTTAATTGGTAATGATACAGTACTCGCTATTATGGAAGTATTATTTAATGGCTATGGCGATCCGAAATATCGTCCTTGCCCGCTCTTGAAGAAAATGGTTCAAGCTGGCTATCTTGGCCGTAAAACAGGTAAAGGTTTTTACGACTACAATAAATAAGCTTTGATGATTTTTCAAATGAAGGAGT
>NZ_JAHGVE010000076.1 GCF_018835585.1 Pelorhabdus rhamnosifermentans | reverse complement strand
TTGGCCCCTTCTAAGGTGAGACGGCGGGCCATGATCAAACCAATATCGCCGGAACCTAAAATCACAATTTTTTTGCCAGGAATATAGCCTTCCATATTGGTCATGCGTTGAGCAGCACCCGCTGTAAAAACGCCTGCCGGACGTTCACCAGGAATACGAATGGCGCCACGTGTCCGTTCCCGGCAGCCCATAGTAAAAATAACGGCCTTCGCCTGAATTTGGCACAATCCTTGTTTAGGATTGACGGCAATAACGGTTTTATCATTTTGCACAGCTAATACCATCGTGTCCAGCATAAATTTTACTGCCTTGTCTTGCTGAACTAGTTTAATATAGCGACTGGCATAACCCGGTCCAGTAAGTTCTTCTTTAAACCGGTGCAGGCCAAAACCGTTATGAATACACTGTTGAAGAATACCGCCACATTCGCGGTCACGTTCAATGACAAGAATACTTTGGGCTCCCTGCTCTGAGGCACTGTGAGCTGCCGCAAGTCCTGCTGGGCCACCGCCGATAATAACAATATCATAAGATAATTTAGTCATGATGGATCACCTCACAGTTACCAGGAATTTTATCGTAGAATAAATAGGACTCAGCTGTTTCTTTGCGAATCGCTGTAATGGGCACATGGAGTTCACGCGCCAAAATGGTTGTCACTCTTGGTCCGCAGAAGCCGCCTTGACAGCGTCCCATACCTGCCCGTGTCCGCCGTTTGACACCGTCTACTGTTTTCGCTCCGCAAGGCGAATGAATGGCATCGAGAATTTCGCCTTCTGTAATGGTTTCACAGCGGCAAATGACGCGACCGTAAAGGGGATTT
>NZ_JAHGVE010000075.1 GCF_018835585.1 Pelorhabdus rhamnosifermentans | reverse complement strand
AGGTTGAACAGAAAATTGGTCATTGAACAAGGAAATGTATTTTGCTAGGAAAGCATTAGCTTGATCCACGGTTGAAACGTGAGCAAGCTTAAATTCAACGGGTAAGCGACTTTGTAGGGTTTGCCAAAGACGTTCTACGCGACCTTTGGCCTGTGGTGAGCGAGCAGGAATCAGGGTAATACCAAGCTCGCCCATAGATCTGCCGAATTGAGTGTCATTGACCACCTTGCCAGAGAGTTGATCTTCGATAGAAAGTTTACCGGCAAGAGTGGAAAGAAAAATAGCATGTCTGTCAGTATATAAGCCGACAGGAACGCCATGAGAGAGAATGCATTGGCGCATAACCTCCCAGTAGCCGTGAAGGCATTCATTTTTGGTCATATAAAGACCAACGATCTTGCCAGTAGCATCATCAATAGCGCCGTGAAGGGCAAATTTATCATTGGAAGCAAACCACTCAAAGGGAGTGGCATCCATTTGAATGAGCAATCCTTGCTGGGTTTTACGTTTACGGCGACGATGAGGCTTAAATCTGCGGCGTTTCTTAGGGCTTTTAATACCGGCATTAGTAAGAAGGGTATAAAGGGATGAGTAGCTGATTTTAATGCCTTCTTGTCGTAGAAGCAGCTCTTGAAAATGGGTGAAATTAGCTGATTGATAAAGTTCGGATTGCTTTAAGGAAATGATTTTATCGACAATTGATTGAGAAAAAGAATGTGCTGGTTTGCGGTTGGTGTTTTTGTGAATTAGAGCTTCAGCGCCTTGAGCAAGTACTCCCTTCTTTAATCGAATGACCTGACGCTGACTAATTCCCAAACTCACTGCGGCTTCGGCAACGGTTAAA
>NZ_JAHGVE010000074.1 GCF_018835585.1 Pelorhabdus rhamnosifermentans | reverse complement strand
GCATAATATTTCATTGATGGATATCCTTGTGTTCCGTCAAATATCTCAAAGCATCTTCTGCAGCCTTTTTCAACTTCTGAAACTCATCTGTGCTACCGCCACCGTCAGGGTGTCGTTCTTTGGCAAGAGTCCGGTATCTGTCTTTAACGTCTTCGACTGCAGTCGGTATTTGCTCAAAACCAAGATATTTGAAACATTTCGGCACTTCCACAGGAGGCGGCAAAAACCTTAGGCCTGCCACCCATGTACTCAAATCATATATACCGCGTTCGACCATCCTAGCCAAATCCTCAAGTGCCAATACTACTTGTGCAAATGCATCACTGCCATATGTAAGCTGTACGCCTTTTGCTTTGGCTTTCGCTACCGAGTGATCAAAACGGTACATTTCACCGCAATAGCGGAATGATATCCAACAGCCGTGACGATCAAAGTTGTAATCGTATTCCTTGACGCCCAGACGTTCCATGACACGTGAAAGCTTCGCCTCATAATTGTCGGCTGGGCCATATTGCTTTTTCATGGGTTTGCCTCCCCGCATAATATTTTTATCTTCGGGTATCACTTCCAAAACTGTTTACGACTCTCTATATAGCCTTCTAATTCTTCGACAATGTCCGTAGCATATTCATAATCATCCGTAACAAGGCAATATAGGGCACTACTAACATATGACCTAACTCTATGCATTTCATTGGCATATTGAGCAAGGCCGCCAATATCGCACATATTATTAACAAAGGGTACTGTAGTCAATAATGATGATATTTTACATACAAATTTGCGCTCTTTAACATTCACCTTCTACCCCTCCTTGCATATAATCTTTTGTCTCCGGGTATCCTAT
>NZ_JAHGVE010000073.1 GCF_018835585.1 Pelorhabdus rhamnosifermentans | reverse complement strand
TTGGCACGGAAGTTTTCAGCGAAGGTGATTTCTTCTTCTTTTACTTTTTCAATTGAGGCTTGAATATCTTGTTCTACTTCATTCAGCGCCGCATCTGCTGCAGCCGCCAAGTCAGTCTTTAATTTAGCTAAATCCTCTTTGGACATTTTTGCTCGTTCGGCTGCAGTCGGAATTACAATATTCGGAGTTGTTACCATCGCCTGTGCGGCATCCTGCGAGGCCGTATTGACCTGCGTATCTATTGTTTCCTGCGTAGCAGCAGCGTCCCCATCAGCAAATAACTGTAAATCAAAACCCCTCTGTATCTCTTTAGTAAACTTTTTCATAAGTATTTCCCCTCTCAAATTAATATAGAATATCACCGTCAAATATTTCCCCGCCAATAATCTCATGATCAGCGTACTGCCACATATAACCGCGGATATCGTCGCTATCACCCCATTGAGCATTCCACACAGCACAGCCCAGCGACTGCCAATCAACCACATTTGATAACCATGAATAACTAGCATATAAACCGCAATCTAGGCCAAGATTATCTAAAAATGCCCTGCACATATCCGTAATCGTCTGATTATCCGGCATCCCATGACTGGCTTTGTATCCATCGGCATCTTC
Organism: Pelorhabdus rhamnosifermentans; assembly: GCF_018835585.1. Classification (NCBI taxonomy): domain Bacteria; kingdom Bacillati; phylum Bacillota; class Negativicutes; order Selenomonadales; family Sporomusaceae; genus Pelorhabdus; species Pelorhabdus rhamnosifermentans. Next base: position 275 of record NZ_JAHGVE010000073.1, on the reverse strand, counting down.
CATGTCGTAAAACACAGGCAATTCCAGGTTTACGCCAGCCGCATCAATGGCCTCCCGGCAACTTCTGGCTTCCTGAATTGCATCTTCAACACTTAGCCCATAACTGTAATGCCATGCCCCAACCTTAAGTCCGACTGCATGAGCACCATTAACATTTTCTAAAAACCTTTCGTCTTTCGAATGTAAGCCGTAGCTACTGCGAATCATTGCAAACTCAATCCCTGCATCCTTCACGGCCTGCCAATCTACTGTGCCGTTGTTTTCTGATACGTCAA
>NZ_JAHGVE010000072.1 GCF_018835585.1 Pelorhabdus rhamnosifermentans | reverse complement strand
TCACCCCAACATTTTTATTGATGAATTAAATTTGATAAATTAATTGAAAACCGAGCGTTATGTTGTCCGTTTTATATGCCTTTTAATTAGAATTTATTTAATTTGACTATACTCTTTAAAAGTAGAAAAAAAAGTCGAAATTTGGCATTTATGTTATAAACATGACTTATATCCCAAATATTTCCGACAAAAGTACTATTTTAAATTAGACTTTTTAATAGCAAATTGGTATTATTTATAAAAAAAATAAGCTTCCTCAACCGGATTTCCGGAAAATGAAGCTTAGTAAAAAATAAAGTGAATTTTTTACTGGATTTTAGTTTAACTTATGATAAGATATAATGCATTGCCTCCTTTTAAAAAAGATTGTTCGGTAAAAGCTAATTTATAAAAACTCCAAGCCACTGCCGGATTGCGACGATATAAGACTTCAAAACATTTTGCCGCAGGTAATGCATCGGTATGACATTCTAACGGTAAATGTTTTAAGGCTAAATTAACCTGACCCTTATTTAGGACCTGATCAACGACATTCTGGGCTTCAGAACAATAACTGCACTGAAAATCAGCATATTCGGTAATCGTTACAGAAGCGAACGGATTTCCGTATACAGCCGGAGCAGTCCAACCCGGAGTACCATTAATGGTCAAGCATACAAGAATAATTCCTATTTCTTTTATCACATAGATGCGTAGTGCAGAAAAAATAGGTCTAACTCCCTCGACAAATTTTACATTTATTTAATTTGTATTTAATAATACATACCTACTATAGATGTTTCACATATTCCTTCCTGAAATAGCTAAAAATACCATAAAAGTATCAATATTCCTTCTAAAGTCCTAATTTTCACCAAGCCATAGTCCTATCTTTTGATCTGCCAATGTCAAGGGGACGGGGTGAAACCACTGAAGAACCCCCTTTTTTTTAAGCGGCAAAATAAGCTTGTCTTGCTACACC
>NZ_JAHGVE010000071.1 GCF_018835585.1 Pelorhabdus rhamnosifermentans | reverse complement strand
GTACAGCGAAAGAGCTTGCGGCAAGTGAAGATGTGCGCAAGGCTTATCTAGGCGGCTAAGAAAGAAAAAGTGAAGATACGAGGAGTGATTACGATGTTTGTAGCAACAAGGATGACGGAAAATCCTGTGACAGTAACTCCAGATACCTCTGTAACAGAGGCCAAGAATATGATGCAGAAGAACAAGTTTCGGCGCTTGCCCATTGTTCAAGACGGTAAACTTCTTGGTATTGTAACGGACCGTGATCTCAGGGAAGTATCACCTTCACCCGCTACGACGCTTGCTAAGCACGAAGCCAATTATCTTTTAGACAAGATATTACTGCGTGACATTATGAAGAAAAAAGTACTTACCATTTGTGCCGATGCTACCATTGAAGAAGCCGCCCTTATGATGTACAAAGAAAAAATCGGCGGTCTTGTTGTTGTCGATGTGAATGGGGCTGTCGTAGGGATTATTACGGAGACAGATATTTTTAAATGCTTTGTGGATGTCATGGGGTTAGCTGAAGGCAAAACGCGCATTACTCTTGGCGGGGCCGATCGAATTGGCATGCTTCATGAAATTACAGGTGTCTTTAAAGAACTCGATATTAGCATTGATAGTATGGTGGCTTTGCCGGGGCCTGATCATCAAGCTCAGCAGATTATTCGTGCCGATGTCCCTGATGTTGAATTATTGACAAAGAAACTCGGCGACAAAGGGTATCCTGTGCTGCATGTAGCCAAAATCGGTTGAGTTATGAAATGATAGTGGATAAGAAAGTGAAAATAGCCTTTAGCCAATATGTTTTGTTGGCTGAAGGCTATTTTTTAATGAGGGCCTTGGTGGGAAATGGGCAGCATCATTGTTGAAGGGAAGGGAAAGATAGGTCTAAAGTTTGGTAAACTGTGGTGTCAATAACTTTTGAAAATGTCACCTAAAAAGGTTTCTAATTATCGGGTGAAAATGTCACTTAAGAGTTTAAGCAT
>NZ_JAHGVE010000070.1 GCF_018835585.1 Pelorhabdus rhamnosifermentans | reverse complement strand
TAGTTAGATGTTGTAGACCCGAAACCGCAGTGATCTATCCATGGCCAGGTTGAAGCGCAGGTAAAATTGCGTGGAGGACCGAACTCGTGAGCGTTGAAAAGCTTTGAGATGAGTTGTGGATAGGGGTGAAATGCCAATCGAACGCGGAGATAGCTGGTTCTCCCCGAAATAGCTTTAGGGCTAGCCTCAAGTGTTAAGTATAGACGGTAGAGCTCTGGTTGGGCTAAGGGCCATATAGGTTACTGAACCCTGTCAAACTGCGAATGGCTATACTTTAAAGCTTGGGAGTCAGACTACGAGTGATAAGACCCGTTGTCAAAAGGGAAACAGCCCAGACCATCAGCTAAGGTCCCCAATGCCGTACTAAGTGGCAAAGGATGTAGAACTTCATAAACAACCAGGATGTTGGCTCAGAAGCAGCCACCATTTAAAGAGTGCGTAATAGCTCACTGGTCGAGAGGCTCTGCGCCGAAGATTTCCGGGGCTCAAGTACGGAACCGAAGCTATGGCTTTATATCGTTAGATATAAGGGGTAGGGGAGCGTTCTTATCGGGTAGAAGCAGTACCGTAAGGAGCTGTGGACTGATAAGAAGTGAGAATGCCGGTATGAGTAGCGAAAAGACAAGTGAGAATCTTGTCCACCGAAAGCCTAAGGATTCCTGAGGAAGGCTCGTCCGCTCAGGGTAAGTCGGGACCTAAGCCGAGGCTTGTATGCGTAGGCGATGGACAACAGGTTGATATTCCTGTACCACCAGAAGTCGTTTGAGTGAAGGAGTGACACAGGAGGGTAGGTTACGCGCGAGGATGGAAAATCGCGTCTAAGCTTGTAGGGTGTTATCGAGGGAAATCCCGGTAACGTGAAGCCTGAGAAGTGACGGATAGCTGTAAGAGATTACGGCGAATGAGCTGACCCCACACTGTCAAGAAAAGCTTCTAGCGAGATAACTGGTGCCCGTACCGCAAACCGACACAGGTAGGCGGGAAGAGAATTCTAAGGTGCGCGGGAAAACCCTTGTTAAG
>NZ_JAHGVE010000069.1 GCF_018835585.1 Pelorhabdus rhamnosifermentans | reverse complement strand
TTTACCCGTGCCAATTTGACTTCCAAAATGCCGTTATTATAATGTTTTACTAAAGAATTCGGATCAATAGGAACACTTAACAACACTTCTTTTGCATATTTCCGTCCGGGCACACCCTGGGACATTGCACTAATTAGCAAAGCATCTTTCTTCAACTCTACGACAATCTCACCTTCAGTTACGCCTGGCAATTCAGCTACTACAAGCACATGCGTCTCTTCTACAAATAAATCAGTGATCGGCTCCCGGACCTCTTCAATTACTGGGCCGTCATCACTTTCCTTAATGTTTCCGAACTTTTCAACTACAGGTGAACCACACCCTCCCAGTTTAACACTAAAACCATAAACGCCTTTTAATCCATCCTTGCTCAGGCCCTTTAGGTTTCCCTTCCGAGATATTTCACTTTGACCGCTACTGTCCATTTTTTCAAGCGTTTGAATCAGATTGGTTAATCCCTGGAAAATACCCTGAATACCTCCTAAGTTTACCGAAACACCTAGTTTATCTTGAGAATCATTATCTTTTTGTTTTTTTCGCTCACGCATTTTCTTATCCCTCCACTCTCACTATGTACCATCAATGTGCTGACAATGCTTGCAATGCCCGGGCGCTTATCCATCCGCACCACGGGCAGCCAGTTGCAAGCAATTCCTCTTTAGCTGATACTTTATTACATTTTGGACAAGTTTCTTTGTCTTCTTTAGCCTCTTTCAGTAGTTTTTCATTTATTTGCAAATCGCCAGGAAATTGCACACCATATTTTGCCGCCGTTTCAAATGAGGCTATGGTCGCTCTTAGCTTAATACCTAATAGCTCTACTCCCACCAGCGTAACTGAAATGTCTGCATTGATAACGATCCCTTTGTCAAGTATCCGTTCGACGACATCAAGCAGGCTTATTCCCCCAGTGCTTTTTGTCGGTACCATTTTTAATCCACCTCTTTGTCTAACTCACCTAGCCTATATAAAATAATATTCATCTCCATATCCAAAACGATGGTATATATGTTTTTATCAAATACCGGTGGATACCCTAACATCCTAAGGTATTGGTTACATTGAGTCAAAATCACTGTACCCCACCATTCCTCG
>NZ_JAHGVE010000068.1 GCF_018835585.1 Pelorhabdus rhamnosifermentans | reverse complement strand
GGCTCATTGTAAAATGAAATTGAACTAAAAAAAATCCATAGAGATTGTAACTGTGCTAAGATGGTTTTGCGAAGAACACATCACACAGAAAGGACAATCGCTATGGACTATCCTCACTCTACCACAAGTCACTCAAAAAATAAACACTTACTGCTTTGTCACCGAGTAGTAATTGAACTGCGTCTCAAAGACGGTCACACAGCATATAAAATCGCAAAAGAACTCGGCTGTGCATCCAATACGATCCGTAATGAAATTAAACGTGGTTCGGTAGAACAAATTCGTCAAGGTAAGCGCGTAAATGTTTATTTTGCTGATGTAGGACAACGCAATTATGAAGCCAAGCGCCAAAATAGCGTTCGTAAATTTAAATGTCTTTGCGCTACTGAATTTATCGACTATGTAGTGAATCAGATGCATTCACAAAATTGGTCAATCGATGCCACTGTAGGTGAAACCGTCCTTCAGAATCGCTTTCACCGCCAAGAGCGTGTATGTACAAAGACTTTGTATAATTACATTGATTTAGGGCTAATACCGATTAAAAATGCCGACTTACCGCAAAAATTAAGGCGAAACACCAAATCTTCCAGAGTGCAGAAAAACAAACGAAAACTCGGGCGAAGTATTACAGAAAGAGATGAAACCGTTGACTCCCGCCAAGAATTCGGTCATTGGGAAATTGATACGGTAATCGGTACAAAATCTAAGGATGATGCTGTATTATTGACCCTAGCTGAGCGTAAAACACGCCATTACATTGCCAGGAAAATACCGAGTAAAACAGCAAGCGCGGTAATGGCAGCCATCAACGAGTTAAAAGAAGAATACGGCAAAGGCTTTGACGCTGTGTTTAAAACCATCACAAGTGATAATGGTCAAGAATTTGCAGATTTAAGCTGCCTTGAGAAAACAACCGCTACGCAGGTGTATTTTACTCATCCATACTCTTCTTTTGAAAGAGGTACGAATGAAAGGCATAATGGGTTACTGCGAAGATTTATTCCTAAAGGACATCGAATCACTGGCTACAGCGTTGATGAAATTGCTATGATCGAGGACTGGTGCAACCATTTACCTAGAAAAATTCTCGGCTATAGTACTCCTGCTGAATTATTTGAACAACAGCTCGATCATATCTATGCAGCATAGCCTGTCATTCCGCCTTTGCTAAAACCGAATAGAACTCTTTTGGCACGACTAGTTCAACTTCTTATTGCAATTTAGG
>NZ_JAHGVE010000067.1 GCF_018835585.1 Pelorhabdus rhamnosifermentans | reverse complement strand
GCTGGTCCTCAACCCCACCGGAGCAAGCTCTAGTGGTTTGGGCTCTTCCCTGTTCGCTCGCCGCTACTTTGGGAATCTCGTTTGATTACTTTTCCTCTGGGTACTTAGATGTTTCAGTTCCCCAGGTGCCCTCCTAACATCAAGTGTTAGGTGACGGCCCATTACGACCGCCGGGTTCCCCCATTCGGAAATCTACGGGTCAATGCTTACTTGCAGCTTACCGTAGCTTATCGGAGCTTATCCCGTCCTTCTTCGGCTTTTAGCGCCTAGGCATCCGCCGTATGCCCTTTGTAGCTTGACTTGGTTCGACTTCCTATTTGCCGCCATCTGCGTCGTCAGCCTCTCGCTCGATCACTCACGTACGAAAAGTACGCTCGCTTCTCTCGTTCGAGTCTTCCTAGCATCTGTCAACAACTAGTAAGTCTCACGTGCCAAATCGCTGCTTAGTGCAGAACGTTGGCCATAAATGGCCGAGTTCCACATGTAGCTGCGCTACATATTCTTGCAACACGTTTTGATCGCCTAATTCATAAGTCTTCTAAAGTACTTATTAAGTGAACATCATTTTTTTATTGCTAAAAAAAGAGGTTCTTTCTTCTTCTGTGTAGTTTTCAAAGAGCATAAATGAGAGATTGCTCCCTCAAAACCAAACAATGGTAATTTCTTTTTGCCAGATGTGAACGACCTTAGTTGCTTATAAGCTTGGTTATCCCAAACTCGAAGCTCCTTAGAAAGGAGGTGATCCAGCCGCACCTTCCGATACGGCTACCTTGTTACGACTTCACCCCAATCATCGGCCCCACCTTCGACGGCTGGCTCCTTGCGGTTACCTCACCGGCTTCGGGTGTTGCAGACTTTCGTGGTGTGACGGGCGGTGTGTACAAGGCCCGGGAACGTATTCACCGCAGTATGCTGACCTGCGATTACTAGCGATTCCGACTTCATGCAGGCGAGTTGCAGCCTGCAATCCGAACTGAGAGCTTATTTATGGGATTGGCTCCACCTCGCGGTCTTGCTTCCCTTTGTTTAAGCCCATTGTAGTACGTGTGTAGCCCAGGACATAAGGGGCATGATGACTTGACGTCATCCCCACCTTCCTCCGTCTTGTCGACGGCAGTCTCCTATGAGTTCCCACCTTTACGTGCTGGCAACATAGAATAGGGGTTGCGCTCGTTGCGGGACTTAACCCAACATCTCACGACACGAGCTGACGACAGCCATGCACCACCTGTTTTCTTGTCTCCGAAGAGAGGCACCTATCTCTAGGT
>NZ_JAHGVE010000066.1 GCF_018835585.1 Pelorhabdus rhamnosifermentans | reverse complement strand
CAGCAAGAATGTTATGCGGCAGAGATTGTTCGAAAACAGCAGGCATTAGAAGAAATTACAGAAAGAAAAGCACTAATCCACCATTTTCTTGAACAATCTCAAACTGCTCGTGCTGAAACAAGTCACGCTTTACGTGAAAAAATAATGGCCTTCGTTAATAATGAGCGTCAGGAAATAGCTAACTTATTAGATTCATTTCAAGCAGAACGTCAGGAATTCATACCAGAGCAGCGTAAATTCCTGGTTGGCTTTATCGAAAATCTCAAAGTCCAAGAGCTAGAACGACGCCGGTGTACTCGAGAATATCTCTATGAATTATTGATCTAAATTTTTAATATAGAATATAATCTCTATTTATTGATAATTATTCTTCCTGCTGCTTGTAGGAAGATTTTTTTTTTAACTACAGGTTATCAACCTATTCATGATTAAAACGACTAGAATATTTTAATACGAGGAGAGAATGATATGTCTGATTCTGTTGAAGCCAGTACCTCACTAAACTCTATTTTCAAACCTACCCTGAGGAACAATTGTCAGCCAACTTTTTTTGAATTAGCCATTCTAAACATCGACCAATGTCCTTGTGACGGTCAAGCAATAACGTATTGGCAAGCTGCAGACCCTATAAATGGATTCATCTTTATAGCAAATAAAGGGCATTCTGTCATGAAGGTAACGATTACCCAATCCGACTCCAGGCCCCCCTTAACAGATACTATTCTTCCCTGCCAGTCAAAATTTTTTTCCAGTACCTTGTTAACAGGATTTACGATTGAATGCATAGGCTATACATGTGAAGCGAACAAATGCATTGGTGAGGCTATTATCATGCTTAACGCTATCTGACCCGGTCCATAGAGAATTGAAATTAACCTGAAAGAATACTTCGCCCAATTTTTTTCGTCTTCGTCTATATATGGAGACATAAATAAATCACCATTTCTTATCAAATCTTATAAAATACAAAGCAGTCAAAGAAATAGAAGCCTGCAGAATCAAGTGTGATAAACTCTAAAAATCCATGCCCATCAGTTTTAAAAACAAGGGGGATCTCAGAATTTTTATTCTGAGACCACCCTTGTTTTTTGTTCGGCTATAGTCTTTAAATGTCTTGATCTTCTTATGATTCTTTTCTTTTCTTCCCACCAGCCAAAAGCAATTCTAGCCTGCAAGCAGGCTAGCTCCTGCCCTACTAAAAAGATGCCAAAAGAACCTCCCGGCGGAATAATAAACATTCCCTCTTTTTCTGCTACAACTGTCGTTATGGCAGGAATTACCCTATCAAAAGGATTCACTCCGTCATTTGGCACATCAGAAATCTCTTGAGCAAATTTCAACTCCACTGCCGGTCTCCGGTTCATAAATAATGTCATATTAGACGGCGTTACCAGATTGGAAGCAGTTTCTGTCCC
>NZ_JAHGVE010000065.1 GCF_018835585.1 Pelorhabdus rhamnosifermentans | reverse complement strand
AAACGACAAAGAAACAACGGAAAAGACAGGGAGATTGAGAAATAATAGTCTCCCTGTCTTTTCTGTCTATTTTTGAGCGCCACAAAAAGACAGATTGTCATCTGCCAATAAAAGGGATATAGTAAATAGGAGATTATGCTATACGATACAGAAAACTCACAGCTGCCTTGGGCTTGACTTTGCGAGGGTCACTGCGTCCAGGTCTAACAGGAAGGAGATTTTTCTGTATCAGCATCTCAACATTGGGTGGAGATATATCCGTAGGGAATCGCAGAAAATGCCGACATAAGTGGATTGCTAGCGTATAATTCACTTGGTATACGTGCTTTGTATCTTTTTGCTGAATCACCACATGCGTTGTGATGATCTCGCAGAAGTTATAAAGAAGCAGACGGGCAAAGATTTCCTGCTTGATATACTCCACCTTTTTTGCATGGAAACAACTCAGGCCAATTGCATATTTCAATTCCCGGAAGGACGTTTCGATTCCCCAACGCATTGCGTAGAGTTTTTTGAGTTCATCCGTTGGAAACGCATCTCTGGGCAGATTGGTAATAACGCATTCATAGGTATCTGTCGAGAGCGGAAAACGTACGACACGTAAAGTGATAGGATAGAAATCACTTTGCTCCAAATAATCGAATGTGCTGTTTGCTGGAAGAAATTTATACAAACCGGAACATGCTCTTGCCCGAGCTGTCTGTTTACGAGTCAGTGTCAGATGCACTTGCGTATCAAATGAGTCCGTTTGCGGCAACCCAAAGCTAGCTACCATGCTACGCCCGGTTTCCCTTACGCGTATAAGATAATACATATCTCGTCGTTCTGCGTGGGCAAAGGTGTTGTAAGCTTCATAGCCGCGATCCGCAATAAATATTGTCTTGTGCCCGGAAACGCATCGGTCGATCATGTCCGTCATGGCCCGGCACTCATTGTTTTTTCTTCCCGGCTGGATTACGGCATCCATGTACCGTCTGCTGCATAGATCGTACAGGGCATTTAGATGGAGTTGATTAAAGCCTTTTTCTCCGGGATTTGACTGAAAATAATTTTCCTGGTCACTTGGATTTCGTGCGATGTTCAAGTCTGTGCCGTCACAGGCGAGCAATCGATATCCACGGTATGTTTGATATTGTGCAAAGGCGTTGCTGAACTCCCGGAAGAGAAATTCCAGCGCTTCCGGCAGTATCTTTTCACGTTGCTGATTAAAAGCCGATGCCGTCGCAGTGTCAAGATTGTAATGGAAAAGCTCCAACAGTTCTTTTTTCAGGCTACCGCTTTCCATTGCAATCAGACATCGAATAGTGGTTTCAAAATCAAGCTTTCGCTTTCTTGTAAAATCACTGTCTGGATTGCGTACAAACGGTCCTGGGCAAGCTGCCATCTCCTGTATTTTTCCCAACAATACTCGTTTCACGCTTTCATAGAAATTCATGAGCGAAACCTCCCAAAATGTATTCAGCCAAGGGGCTTCGCCGCACGTTTTTGTCTGTTTGTCAACCTTTTTGTACAAAAAAAGAACCGGGTACGCTTTTTTCGTACTCGGTTCTTTTGGGGATTCATACTCTATGCATTA
>NZ_JAHGVE010000064.1 GCF_018835585.1 Pelorhabdus rhamnosifermentans | reverse complement strand
GAAGTTGAAAAAGGCTGCAGAAGATGCTTTGAGATATTTGACGGAACACAAGGATATCCATCAATGAAATATTATGCGGGAGGGGTTAGGCGTGAAAATTTGTGATAAAAATTATGATTGTAACGGCGAGTGTTGGATTAATGTTGCAGGAGATCCGCCGTTTGCAGGGGCTATTGCAGATAAATGCAACGGAACATTGGAAGAGCAAAAAATTAATGATGATTATTTTAATGGAAGAAAAACAAAAGATGAAATAGTTAAGTTTTACGATATTAAGGCAGGTGAGCAATCATGACAATCATTGATAAGCCTGTCGTTATTGATATGGGCCGCGTTGAGGATTGGACAATAACCTCACTACGGAAGGCATGTGCCAAGAATCATATCAGCGGTTACACGAAGATGGAGAAAAGCCAGTTGGTTGAGGAAGTAAAAAAGTTATTCGCTAAAGTGGTAGGTGAGCAATCATGACCGTAGAGTTATCTGATAAAACTAAGTCGATATGCCAAGAAAACTATAAATCAAATTGCGGTGGCTGCGAATTGAGACCCGCGTGTGTTAGCCACATAAATTTTGGCATTGAAGGCTTAAATAAGTGGGCAGCAAAGATAAATAATCTTGCGGAGGTGAGTAATCATGATTGAGTATTCAAGGCCGGAAAAAGGCAGGCTGTGTTCTTCTTGTGGGGAGGATGTAGCTGGTATAAAAATCAGTATAGTGCAGACTCAGTTCAATGTATCAAACAACCAATCGTTTTATCTTTGTGAGCATTGTGCTAGAAAATTGGAAGCTGCTTTGCTGTTTGTAAAGGAGGCTGAATAGGGTGGATGGCGAGAAGTTATTAAGCCAAATTGTTGACGAGTTAATGCAGTTAGGCGAAGAAAAGTTTTTCAAGACTATTTTTATGCTAAACGCTATTACGGAAAAAGCGAAAGGACAAGCAGACGAAAACGCCGACCTTCGCGCCAAGCTGGAATCATTACAGCAAGTAATTGATAGCCAGAAAGAGACTAATTTGGTGCTGGTTAATAAGCTGGAAGCTCAGAATAAACAATTTAAATCTTTAGAGGCTAACTCAATAAAAACAATCCGTAAATTACAGGATGAGTTAAAAAGGGGAGAACGCGACGATGCGCGGCAGCAGGTTGAGAGATTACAACAAGTAATTGCAAATTTAGCATTAACTAATGAAAACGATCGTGAAGGATTACAGGCGCAGGTTGCCTTACTTAGAGGTGCGTTGGAAAAGTACAATGATTTAATGCGTATGTCTGAAATGGCGGCTCAATACGGCGGAAAACTTGAAGATAAATTGAAATTTGCCAGCAGACGTGATGCTATTGCGGCAGAAATGGTAAAAGCATTGGACACCACGCCAGTAGAAGCAGCAGAACGGGTGCAGGGGTTGGTGGATGCGCTAGAAAAAGCTATATCATCATTTATTGAAACGGATACTGATGATAACGGTTTTGTTGATAAATTTGAACAAGCAACATGCTCTTTGTTAGAAGAAGCCCTCGCTAAGTATCGAGGAGAAAGTGAGGCGCCAAAATGATACCTGGATTAATTGTAAATGAGATAAGCAAAGACCTCAAATCGTCAGCAATGCCATCACCAATGGTCCA
>NZ_JAHGVE010000063.1 GCF_018835585.1 Pelorhabdus rhamnosifermentans | reverse complement strand
GTTTCCCGGTGGTGCCGAAAGACGCGTTAAATATGATGGGAGTGAATGTAGGACATCCGATTCGCCCCATTCAACATATGACTGAAGCAAATCAGGCGAAGTTAAAGGAAATCCTTATCAAAATTGGGGCTATGAAAGCTTAGACTGACAGGAAATTGCTAAGCTAGTAGGGGTATTTTGTCCAGCGTTGCAAAGCTACATGAAAAACAATAAAAATATCTATGAAGATGGAACGCTGCGACAATCAAAAAATGCGCAGAGGATGAGTTGAATGACAACAAGTTCCGTTGATTCTAAAAGAACCCATATTCGTTATTATATATTGGTCATGCTATTTATTGTTACAACATTTAATTATGCAGATCGTGCGACACTTTCTATGGCTGCTACAGCCATTAAAAACGATCTTGCAGTAGACACAATTACGATGGGAGTTGCCTTTTCGGCATTTGGCTGGGCTTATACTGCGATGCAACTTCCCGGCGGATGGCTGCTAGATAAGTTTGGTTCCCGTTTTGTTTATGGTGTAGGATTATTTTTGTGGTCACTTTTTACATTCTTACAAGGAACGGTAGGCTTTTTTACAGGACTTAGTGCAATTTCAACTCTGTTTTTGCTTCGGTTCTTAATGGGAGTGGCAGAAGCGCCGGCTTTTCCGGCGAATAGCCGAATTACAGCCATGTGGTTTCCCACGCATGAACGTGGTTTTGCTTCGGCAATTTTTAATTCCGCTCAATATTTTGCTTTAGCCGTGTTTAATCCTATTATGGGTTGGGTTCTTGTAGCTTTTGGCTGGCGTCATGTCTTTTACTTTGTGGGTATGGCTGGCATTATTTTGGCAATGATTTGGTTTAAGGTGATTCGCACACCTCATGAGCATTCCGGTGTAAATCAGGCTGAGTTGGATTATATCCAATCTGGCGGCGGCTTGGCTAATGTAGGGGATAATAAATCGGAAATCAAATGGTCCTATGTAAAGGCGCTTATTACAAACCGGATGCTGCTTGGTGTATATTTTGGCCAGTTTTGTCTGAATACGATTACTTGGTTCTTTTTGACTTGGTTTCCGACTTATTTGGTACAAGCGAAAGGAATGTCTATTTTAAAGGTAGGTCTTGTTGCAGCGATTCCGGCTATCTGTGGTTTTATCGGCGGACTGCTTGGCGGTTATGTATCTGATAGTTTGTTACGTCACGGCAAATCGCTGAGTGTAGCGCGTAAAGCACCGATTATTATCGGATTAACTATGTCTGGTAGTATTATTTTAGCCAATTATGTTACAACACAATGGGTGGTTATTGCAGTCATGGCATTAGCCTTTTTCTCAAAAGGTTTTGGGGCACTTGGCTGGAGCGTTGTTAGTGATACATCGCCAAAAGAAATGCTGGGCTTAAGTGGTGGTATTTTTAATTTCATCGGCAATATGGCTAGTATTGTTACACCGATTGTCATTGGTTATATCTTAAATGTAACTCATTCATTTAATGGTGCTTTGATTTTTGTCGGTGCCATGGGGATATTAGGTGCTTTGTCTTATCTTGTTGTTGTCGGAGAGATTAAGCGTGTTGAATTGAGAAATATCAAGGAAGACTAAAGGATTAACAGGTTGTTTTATTAGAAATAACCTGGTTTATATATAATTCTGAGTAAGTAGCAGTGTATCATTGCTATAATAATATTTAGGAGAGATGAAAGATGAAAATTGGATTTATTGGACTAGGAATTATGGGGAAACCGATGAGCAAAAATTTATTAAAAGCCGGTTATGAATTAGTCGTTTGTGACGTAGTCAAAACAGCCGTTGATGAAATAGTTGCCGGCGGAGCCAAATCAGCACCGACGCCCAAAGCCGTTGCCGAGCAGGCTGATATTGTGATAACCATGCTGCCGAATTCGCCGCATGTAAAACAGGTTGTGCTGGGAGAAAACGGTGTGATTGAAGGTGCGAAAAAAGGTTCAATTGT
>NZ_JAHGVE010000062.1 GCF_018835585.1 Pelorhabdus rhamnosifermentans | reverse complement strand
TAAGGCCTGGGAGGATAGATAGTTGCCAGTTTAGAAAATAGCACTCACTTGTGAGTGCTGTTTTTGTTTTATGTGCGTATATAAGTGCAATTTATGGAGAAGACCGTTCAGTGTGATTCAGCAGTTTATTATTAATAGTATTTTGTATACAATATAATGTTTACTTTATACTGTGGTAGGTGTAGAATATAAGTAGTAAATATAATTTTTGAATATTATGAACGAAGGTGTATAAATGCGAATTGAACATGATTTTTTAGGGGAAATGGAAGTTCCTGAAGATGTATATTATGGCGTACAGACTTTGCGGGCCGTAGAGAACTTTCCTATAACTGGACAAAAGTTATGTAGTGAATTTATTATTGCTTTAGCGACTGTAAAAAAAGCAGCTGCTTTGGCTAATATGAAAACGGGTCGCTTGGCCCCGCTTTATGGTACGGCGATTGTGGAAGCTGCTACGGAGATTATGAATGGCATGCGGCATGAACAGTTTTTAGTTGATCCTATTCAAGGCGGTGCGGGCACTTCCATGAATATGAATGCGAATGAGATTATTGCCAATCGTGCATTAGAAATTTTAGGCCATAATAAAGGTGATTATGCTTTTCTGTCTCCGAATAATCATGTAAATATGGCTCAATCAACAAATGATGTCATTCCTACGGCTATTCGTATTGCTACAATAGCGAAAGCTAAAAAACTTGTTCAGGAATTAAAATTAACGATTGATGCTTTTAATGTCAAGGCCAATGAATTTGAACATGTTGTGAAAATGGGGCGAACTCATTTACAAGATGCTGTACCGATTACTCTGGGACAAGAATTTGCTGCCTATGCAGCAGCACTTGCACGTTCTGTTCGACGCATTGAAAATGTTATCAAAGAACTTTTGACTATTAATATGGGAGCTACTGCTGTTGGAACTGGACTGAATGCCGAGCCAGAATACATCTTACAGGTTGTTAAGGAGCTTTCAAAATTGACAGGAGAAACTTTTTCTACGTGTACCAATCTTGTGGATGGCACACAAAACACGGATATTTTGGCTGAATTTTCTGGCACCTTAAAAGTTGGCGCCCTTGCGCTCTCAAAGATTTGTAATGATTTACGGTTGATGGCTTCAGGACCTCGTTGTGGGTTAAATGAAATTCATTTAGAGCCTCGCCAACCTGGTTCGTCTATTATGCCTGGCAAGGTCAATCCTGTCATGCCTGAAGTTGTCAATCAGGTGTGTTTTCAAGTAATTGGTAATGATACGGCTATTGGTTTGGCTGTTGAAGCAGGGCAATTTGAACTCAATGTTATGGAGCCAGTTATGGCCTATAATCTATTTAATTCATTAACGATGCTGACGCAAGTTTTACATGTTTTCCGTACAACTTGTGTTTGTTCTATTCAGGCTAATGAAGATCGCTGTACTTCTTTAGTTGATAATAGTATTGGTATTGTTACTGCATTAGCGCCGTATTTAGGTTATGAGCAGTCTGCTCAGGTTGCCAAAGAAGCATTGGAGACAGGATGTCCTGTACGTGAAATTATTTTGGAAAAAGGGTTGTTAACTCAAGAAGATTTGGCTGTTATTCTATCTACTGAAGAAATGACACATCCTGGTATTGCTGGAAGTTCGATTATTAAAGCGGCAGTCTAGGCATAAATATTTGAAGAACATTTTTTGGATTCCCTTTTACTTTGCTCATAGGGCAGAACAAAGTAAAAGGGAATTTTTTTCATAGCGAAGAAAGTCATACTTTGCGGATAATAATTTTATAGATGAATATGGAGTTGAAAATGTGATATATTTACAGAAAAAATGCTATAGACTTCATCAAAATCTGTACTCTAGGAGAGCGTAGGTATATAGCAGATTACTATCTTGAACATTGGCAATATTTTATTGCAAGATGAAGGCTTAGGCACCCATATATAATAAAAAAATAAGTCGGCTTTATCAATTCCCTGACAATACATAAATAATAAAATGCAGCAATTGTCATACGGGTGATTTGGCGTAGTCATCTTACTTCTTTTTAATTTATGCTAAGTGAAATTAGCTGATCAGTCTTTTTTATTATGTATTTATTAGATTTAATTTGTCAGAAAATATTGTAAACTGAACAGGAACTTCATTGACGGTGATGTTGTTATGTGATACACTGTATAAAAGTAAGTGTCTACGAAAACATTTATTGAATAAGTGTTGACATAACTTTTTACCTGTGATATACTATATAAGCTGCTTCAGTGAGAAGTCAGCTGCTTTTGCAGCTACGGCTGTGAAGCAAAAAAATATGTTGACAACATCGCTTGCGATGTGGTAACATATAAAAGCTGTCGCAAGACAACATGCTC
>NZ_JAHGVE010000061.1 GCF_018835585.1 Pelorhabdus rhamnosifermentans | reverse complement strand
AAAGGAGGTGAAAATTCATGAACGAAGGCACAGAAAAAAACGTCACTACTGGTAATAGTGACGAGGCAAATTTCAAATGTTTACCAACAGACAAACATGTCAACGTACTTTTAGAACATTGTAAATTCGTGCAATACTGCCGCGATAACATCACGACACTGTCTGAAAGCGAATTTATTGCAATGGTAACCAATGTATCTCGTTGTCAGAGCGGACCGGAAACAGTACATAAACTGGCAAGCTTATATCCTCAATATTCTGTTGAGAAAGCAAATCAAAAAATTCTGCACGCGCTAAACAACATGAATCCGACAACCTGCGAATATATTAGAAATTCACTTGATTTTGAAGGTTGTCCGTCAGAAGGTTGTGGGATTAAAGCTCCTTGTGGATTTGTCCTTTCTAATAAGGTGATTTCTAACTATTGTTGACGGATGTCCAATTCTTTTAAGTAGGGATTCGTAACGTTATTTTTAATCCAGTTACAACCTTCATCCCAAAGATACCCGGCAGAATGCTCCAATATGATTTCTGTAACAAACAAGAACCTTTTCGGGAAAAACGGCAAAAAATCTTCATAAATTTCTTTAGCTGTTTTATTACTAACAATTAACCAAGAGTTTTCGTTAGCAACACCCTTACATTTATAAGTTGCAATTTTGTCATGTAATTTAAATAAACCTTTGTCTCTTGGATACCATTCGTAAATCAAAAGATAAGTATGCAATTCAGTTCACCTCCTTTAGAGGTAACGATTCGACAAAATCCATTAATTTCCTACGAAAGGAGGTGAACATTCACATGCCATGCGATTTCCATAGAAGCGAAGACGGACGCCTTGAATATGTCATATGTAGTCGAGGGCAACGAAAGGCCACACCTTGCCACTATTGCGGGAATCCAAGCACTACTTTATGTGATTACCCAGTTGGCAATGGTAAAACTTGTGACAAGCCAATGTGTAATAACTGCCGGACACATATAGGGCATGATTTAGATTTTTGTAAAGATCATAGCAATTCAGAAGATGTTCTTACTACTCAACAAAGGAGGCGAAACCATGATCATATCCGTTGAACTTAACGAAAAAGACACGGCCCGTGTACAGAAATTAATTGACACTGATGTTTTTAACCCTGGCAGTCTACCGCGTATAACTGCGAAAGAAGTGGTTGACTGGGCCGTAAAAATCGGGTTACAGGGTTTGCTGGAAAAAGCTGAAAGGAGGCGTAATACATGAATGTATTAGAGAGTGAAATTGTGAATGTACGATTCATCGATAAGTTTAAAGCCCAGACACGGTATGAGTGGACAGTCGTAAAAACAGTGCTATCGGTATTGATTGTTGTTTGCGAACTGTTGGCACTAGCGTTATGGGAATAAAAGAATCGCCTGCGTTGGCGCACAGACGATTCAAGGGTAATTAAAAATTGCTTGATTCGATTATATCACATCACGAAAGGGGCTGTCATGTTAAACGCAGATATTTCAAATCATCTGTTTAGATTACTGAATGATCCTGATTACCGCAGCGGTTACGCTTATGCAATTGATCGTGATTTCATATTTGACTTGTTTTCACCGACTGAATTAATTCGGTTGTCCGTAATATATCATTCGTTCGAATCATCACGTGCAGACGGAATTGCGTACTATTGTTGGGAACTTGCTTGCAGGAAAGAAGGTGTTTTGTTTGAAAGTTGTCCGAGCAACCGTAAGACAAGCCAAAAGGCTCCGCCGGCAACGTTGGTTAGAAATTGGACGAGTCGTTTTAATTAACGGGGCAATTGAGATTTTCATGGTCCAGCGAAGACATTGGAAATTGAGGAAGCAGTCTTAATTATTTTTGGCGCGGGCCGAAACTTCCCAAATTATGATATGTAAATGCAAGTAAAAATATACATGAATCGTAGGTGATTTAATTGTTCGAACGTTACATTATCGTAAGCAAAGGCATTGGCGTATATCTTGGCAGTTGTTTAGGGTTCTATTTTTGGTCAAAAATTGATGCTGTTGGTCAGGACTCAGCCATAGCTTTTCCTACTATAGATGCAGCAAGGAATTTTTTGAACGCTTATTCTACGAAATTTCCGGTTGGCGATTTTGTTAGCATTAAAAAAGTAATTACCAGCAATGAGTACTATGCATCAATTGCCGAATGTGTTGCTGTAGGAGTTCCTGATTGGTCAGAACAATTGAAACGAGGTGATTTTCTTGAAAAATGAAGTTGTATTATCAAGCGAGATTCCACCGGGATCAGCTGAAATGGAACCTAAGATCATTAAAGATGTCCATGAGTTTACTTGGAATTTCAGTGATATTAAAGCGAATTTATCCGGTTACATATCAAAGTATACTGGCCTAGTCGTTACCGAAGACAATCTAAAAGATATGGAAGCCGCGCAGAAAGAGATTGCCGGTGTCAGGACTAAAATCGACGGTTTTCGTAAAACAGTTAAGAAAAAGCTTGAAGAACCTTACAAACAATTTGAATCTGAAATCAAGGAATTGCAGGCGCTCATTGAGCAAGCTGAAAAACCGCTTAAAGAACAAATTGACAAATACGAAGAGGCCCGCGTTGTCAAACTGGAAAGTGAGCTGCTTACGTTTGCTGAAAATACTTCGAATAATTTAGGCTTGCGTCCAGAGTATGTCGGTAAGTTCTCTATTCAGTCGGCATGGATCAAGAGAACAGCTAAAATAACAACCACACG
>NZ_JAHGVE010000060.1 GCF_018835585.1 Pelorhabdus rhamnosifermentans | reverse complement strand
AAATATTCATTGGGCAGCCAACCTGTGGGGATAAAAAGTGCGGTGATCAAGCCCCATGCGATAATGGCTCCAATATTAGGCATCACCATTCCGCTTAGAAATCTCCCGAATTTTTGAACCTGTTCCCGACCTTTATCTTCAACCATTCTTATTCCCCCATGAGATTTTTCTTTTTAGAATGATAAAATTCTTCTAATGCATTACTTATCTCGACTGCTGCCTTTTGCTCGGTTCCCTCTTGTAAAACTCTTATAAATTCAGGTCTTTCAATAAGTATTTTACTAATATAACTAATGGTTTCCATGGCATTTTCACTGGTGTTTCCCGGAGCGAGCATAATAATCCCCATTTTAATCGCTTCACTGCGGTTTTTTCCATTGACCGCAACGATTTCATTTCCAATCTGAACAACACCAAAATAGAGTTTTTTCACTGCATTTGTACGACAATGCAGTAAGACAAAACCATGTCCAGTGATAAAAGTGCCCCCTTTTTCTTCTCTTTCCTGCAATGCATAAGCTAGCTTTCTAGTCATTTCATGACTAGAGCCAACTAAAGAGCTAACTCCTTGAATGATTTCTTCGATGGTCCTAGCTGTATCATCTTTGACTAAAAAAAAGTTTTCTAAAATTTCAAGGATCGCTTTACCATAAGACTGTAAGGATATTAATCGTTCTTTGAATTTTATACCGTCATCATTCATACTAGGATAAAAATGAATTTTATCTACCAGTAATTTCATTTGATGATTAATTCTATTTTTATCTTCTTCAAAGAGCAGGGGATTCACAATCACTACAGGAATTGAGCAATATTCAATGGTGACTGTAGATATGATAAAATCGATTTTTTGCTTGCTTAACCGTGTTTCATCAATATGAATCGTAGAAATAATCTCTACAACCTGGATGTTGTCATATTCCTTACCTATCTTTGTAGCAAGCAATCTAGATGTCCCGATGCCTGTTGGACAAGCAATTGCGCACCGGTAAACCGGTTTTGGTAGTTTAACACCCGTTTCAATAGCTGCTCCTAAATGCATAGCAATATAGGCAATCTCAGAGTCAGGCATTTTAATTTCCAATTGTTTTTCTATCACTGTCGCACATTTTCTACTGAGGGTAATTAATTCGGGATAAGATGACCTGATTTCTTCCAAAAATGGATTTCTTATATCCATATTCATTTTCAATCTACTAATAGACGGTCCTAAATGGTTCACCAGTCCAATCAACAAATTTTTATTCTGGGCTAATAAGCAGCCCGTTTCCAATTCGGCTATTTTGATCATTTCTTTGGAGATTTTAACCAATTCAAAATTACCGATTATTTTACCGTTATCTTTTTCATAATCATTACGATTCTTCGAACCTCTAATATGCATAGTGATATAGCCAATTTCAGATTTCGGAACTTCAATGGCAAAGCTCTTTCCAATATTAGCTGCCATATCAGCTGCAACCAAATACTCCGGATATTTTTTCAGTTCCTGCAAAAATTCTTCATCAATGGTAATTTCTTCATTCTTTTTAATTCTTTGCACTGCGAGGGCCAGATGTACAATTAACCCTACGTGTGCGCTATCAGCCAGCGTATGACCAATTTTCCCCTCCGCCGCGTGTATAGAAGATTCTAATTTATAAATAACTTCTTTATCAATTAAATTCAAAAGTCTTCTTCGCGTCTTCGTCTCAATATCATTGGATTGATCCGTCGAATTCATTAAACTGTTACGTATGACTCCCAGTAATTGATCCTCTTCAACATTCTCATAAATAAAACGGGCCATGGCTTTTCTAATATCATTTTCCTGCCCTTCGATATAAACTCCTAAACCAGGTTTTCTGATCAGCTTAATTGTCTGCTTTGCAAACCACTGTTCTACTTTATCTAAATCATTACTGATAGTCCCTTCCGTAACTTTCAATATGCTAGTAAAATTATATAATTTTACGGCCTCTTGATTTTGCAGTAATTCGCTAATGATAACAATTTGTCTCTCCTTGGGAGAATATAAATTTTCTTCCTTTTCTCCTTGCAAAATATCTAAAATAATTGTCTTTCTGTCGCTACTGCCATTTACCTTAATGCCAGCTCCTGTTTTCTTACTTAAACTACAGCCTTTTGATGCTAGCCATTGTTCTACATCATATAATTCTCTTAAAATTGTTTTAGCACTTACGCCTAACTCTTTGGCAACAGCGGAAATTGTCACATACTTGTCTTCCGAACAAATTCTAAGCAAGATTTTTTTCACCCTGGAATTCATTTTACTATCTTGCATAAAATCCCCCCTGTAACGATCCAGTACTCCGCCAAAACTAGCTACTTCAAAATCATCAGGTAAACTGGGCCAAAAGAAACCAAATTACCTGACAGGAACAAACCACCAAATTAGCGTAATCGATTAACCAACTCATCATATTTAGGACTAGTTAGGAAATTGTTAATAGAAATGTGTTCTGCGTTTATAGCCATATTTTTCGCTCTCTCTGTTAAGCTCTCATGAGTAATAACAATCTGTGCATCAGCGGGAATCGCTTCGATTGCACAATTTACTACTTCGATATTGAGTCCGGCCTTCTGAAATTTATTGCGCAACGTAGTGGCTCCCATAGCACTCGATCCCATCCCTGCATCACAGGCAAAAATGACTTTCGTAACTGCCCTTTTAACCTGAGTTCCCTTAAGATCCTGAACTTTCTCCCTCGCTTCTTCCAGCTTGGAATCATCCTGTTTGGTACTAGCTTGTTTTACAAACACGGCAGCAATGAGAAATGAAACCGCTG
>NZ_JAHGVE010000059.1 GCF_018835585.1 Pelorhabdus rhamnosifermentans | reverse complement strand
CCTGTAAAGTGGAAGCCTGCCATCTTGGGATGACTGACGACAACTTTACCGAAGTCAACACCTTTACAAGGTACAAAATTAATAACCCCTGCAGGCAAACCCGCTTCAATAAGAATCTGCATGAAATAGTAGTTGGAAAGTACTGCTGTTGAAGATGGTTTCCACAAAACAGTATTGCCAACCATAGCCGGAGCTGTAGGCAGATTACCACCAATGGATGTAAAGTTAAACGGCGTAATTGCGGCCACAAAACCATCAAGGGCCCGATATTCAACACGGTTCCAAACACCCGCGCTGTTGTTTGGCTGTTGCTTGTAAATTTCTTGCATATAGTAGGGATTAAAGCGCAGGAAATCTGCTAATTCACAGATAACATCGATTTCGGCTTGGTAAGGATTCTTGCTTTGTCCAAGCATACAAGCCGCAGCTAATTTGGCGCGGTATTTCCCTGTCAATAAATCGGCTGCTTTTAAGAAAATAGTCGCTCGATGCTCCCAAGACATGTTTTCCCAGTCTGCTTTTGCCGCTTCGGCTGCTTCGATTGCCATCAGAAGCTCTGTTTCACCAGCTATATAGTATTCACCAAGTACTTTTTGATGATCATGGGGGCAAATCATCTTCGCTTTATTCCCTGAACGAATTTCTTTGCCACCAATAATCATCGGTACTTCAATTGGGTTAGCTAATTGTCTGTCAAGTTCAGCCTTTAAAGCCGCTCTTTCCGATGATCCTGGCAGGTAACCTTTTACAGGTTCGTTTTCTGGAAGTGTAATTTGAAAATATCCATTGTTCATTATAAAATTCCTCCTCGTTTGTTTTTAATGAATCAACACTATCTTAGGTGAAAGTGTTTCCAACGAATTCTATATATAGCATGTTTACTTGATAATCTGTTCACTTACAATTATAGCTATCTATATAAACAAAGATAAGAAGTTTGCACCAAGGCTTTGACTTGAAATGTTTGATTTGCTTCAACAACAAAAGTCTCATTTGCTAATATTTTTTGAAAAAATGTTTTTCCAGGTAACTTAACAGCTAACTCACCAGTAATCACTGTCATATGCTCTTGCTTTGATGTTGAAAATTCATATTCACCGACATCCATGACACCAATTGTTGCCTGTCCGTCGTTAGATTGATAACCTATCGACACAACCTTACCTTCAAAATACTGATTGACATTAAGCATATATTACACCTTCTTTCCCTCAAATAATATCACACACGTCTATAAAACGGAACTTTGACTATTTGATACTATACTTTAGCTTTATTAATGCCGACTCCACCAGCACTCTTACTCAATCATATGCACACAGTCTATAAGATTGTCCAGATCGCCTGGACCATTTACAAGGCGCATTTGATACATTGAAAAACTGCTTATACGTTCTGGCCTAGATAAGCTTCTCCCGATCTGGAAATGACGCTTTTGTCTTTATTGATCTCTCTTACAGCAGCAATTTTATCTTTGTTAATCTCTTTCCAGAGGTCTACGTTCTTAATACCGACCTTATCAGGATCAAAGAAGGGCGTCTTACCAGCTTTTCTCTGCTCCTCATAGTCCTTCAGCATAGCGACGGCCTTCGGAAACAGGAACCACAGCATGAACACGTTCAGCCATACCATGAGGCCGCAACCCAAATCGGCTGTCGCCCAGGCAACGGACGAGGCGATGGTAGAGAAGAAAAAGTACACCAGCAGTACTAAAATTTTCATGCCAAAAATAATTCCTTTACGGAGTTTCTTACGTGAATCACCATAGCAGAGATAAGCCACCGCAGTTTCAGCTTGATAATAATAGCTAAGGATCGTAGTAAAGGCAAATAAGATCACTAAGACGCCAACAATAACTGCGCCTGAATCTGGCATAATCGTGCCAACAGCCTCCTGGGTATATACAACGCCATTCTGTCCAGAAGCAGCTAATTCCGCCATTTTGGAAGAACCAGCACCGATATAGCCTGTAGCCGTATTAAAGCAGTCGGTGACCAGAATCATCAGCGCCGTGCAAGTGCATACTACAATATCCATATAGATGCCAAAAGAATTGGCCAAACCCTGTCCGACAGGATGCGCGGTCTCAGCCGCCGCAGCCGCAGGGGTCTCTTCACCCATACCGGCTCCAGAGGCGAAGGTGGCGCGTCTGATGCCCATGGTGACCGCGCTGCCCATCATGCCGCCGAATACAGAGCCTTGATTAAAAGCAGCTGAAAAAATCCAAGCGAACATGGTCGGAATCGCGTGAGCATGAACGATTAGCACAACTATGGTCAACAGCAAAAAGAGACCTACTTTCAAGGGAACGAGAATAGCAGCAAATTTACTGATACGTTTGATGCCGCCGAGAATGATGGCACCCAGCAGCACCGCGCCGACCAGGCCAGTTAGCCACGGGGCAACACCCAAGCTGTGGTTCAGACCTTCGCTGATCATATTAGCCTGGACACCGGGCATCAGGATTACCATCACCACAACAGTGACTCCAGCAAACAAAATGCCAAACCACTTCCAGCCCAGCCCGTTCTCAGCGCAATAATAAGCGCCGCCACGGTACTGACCGTCAACCCGGATTTTATATAACTGTCCCAGTGAGCATTCTGTAAATGATATAGCGGCAAGCAAAATAGCCGTAACCCACATCCAGAACACAGCGCCGGGACCTCCCATATAGATGGCCACCGCCACACCGGCGATATTACCAACACCGACACGAGCAGCCATAGTGGTCCAAAATGAAGAAAAAGTGGAAATGCCGCTTTCCGAGCTTTGGTTGCTTACCAGGTTTCTCACCATATCTTTTAAATTGCGGACCTGGGTAAATCTGAGTACGACGGAAAAATATATGCATGAACCAATGACAAAAACCAACATAGCCGTTGACCAAACATAGCCATTCAAGTAATCAACTAAATCTTTAATATATTCCATATTAAGTGACCCCTTCCTATTTGATTCTTTGTACCTATTTTTTTCACAACATCATTGCGAATGGTCATTGCCGTTAATTCCAATACTGATTCCTCCCTCTTAGAATAAATATATTTGGCAAACTAACCCCCACTCTAATCATTTAAGGATACTTATATTTACTGAATATTCTTAATGTTAATAACGAGAATCTTTTGAAAATTTATTTTTAAGTATATCCTATTAAATCTCTCCCAAAGAAATAATATCATCTACGTCCCGAAAACAGAATATTGAGTATTTGATGTTATACTTCAGCTTTTTTGATTGTTGAATCATAATACATTATGTCAGCAAGGCCATGGAATGCAGAACTTTCTTGTAATCATCATCGCCTCCTAAGCTTTAAAAAACAAAAA
The DNA here is from genome assembly GCF_018835585.1 of Pelorhabdus rhamnosifermentans. Taxonomy (NCBI): domain Bacteria; kingdom Bacillati; phylum Bacillota; class Negativicutes; order Selenomonadales; family Sporomusaceae; genus Pelorhabdus; species Pelorhabdus rhamnosifermentans. The sequence continues at coordinate 340 of NZ_JAHGVE010000059.1, read as the reverse complement.
GGCGCTTAAACAAAAATAAATTTGTTTAAGCGCCTTTGCTTAATAGTTATTATAATATAAACGTCCCTAAAACGGAATATCGAATATTTGATGTTATACTTCAACTTTTTTGATGGTTGAGTCATTTAATAGTTTACAGTCTTACTAAACCTGCCAAAGTCAGTTATTTCTCTCCCATATAGGGATAAGCAACCACGGTGCGAGGAACGAGTGTCTCCTTAATTGCCCGTTGACTTATCCAACGATTTAAGTTGATCGCGCTACCTGCTTTATCATTTGTTCCTGATCCACGGCTACCACCGAATGGTTGTTGTCCAACAACTGCACCAGTCGGCTTGTC
>NZ_JAHGVE010000058.1 GCF_018835585.1 Pelorhabdus rhamnosifermentans | reverse complement strand
GGGACAGAAACTGCTTCCAATCTGGTAACGCCGTCTAATATGACATTATTTATGAACCGGAGACCGGCAGTGGAGTTAAAATTTGCTCAAGAGATTTCTGCTGTGCCAAATGACGGAGTGAATCCTTTTGATAAGATAATTCCTGCCATAACGACAGTTGTAGCAGAAAAAGACAGAAGGTTTATTATTTCGCCGGGAGGCTCTTTTGGCATCTTTTTAGTAGGGCAAGAGCTAGCCTGCTTGCAGGCTAGAATTGCTTTCGGCTGGTGGGAAGAAAAGAAAATAATCATAAAAAGATCCAAACATTTAAAGAAGGTTTGTCGGTTAAAACAGATTGACCCCTTAAGTCTAGACAATAACTCTTCAAATCTTTAACGTTGTATGTCTGAAGGATTGGCCGGGCAATGAAAAACGATTTTCAATAAATGATCTATAATTCGAATAAGCAATATCCGGGTTACATAACACAAAAAAGTTACTTCAAGCATATAATATTATATAAAACAAGGAGATGATAAAAACAGGAAAAGATGACTGGTTGATTTTCTATAAAGACTCGTACGATTTATAACGTTTTCTTTCAACATCCAGTTTTTTAGGACTCCCGATGGCCTTTTCTTGAAAAACTCAGCAGTTCGTTCTAAGAATTCAGCTTTCCAGCTGCTGGCCATACGGAGATATACCACTTTTGCCTTAAATTCTGCTAAGTATTGATTTCGCTTATTTAGGTCTTCATTGTAACTCGCGATTTTAGTTTTGTATCTCAATTCTTGGTTTCATTATATTTAAGGGGGAATGAATATATGGATTCAATGTCGAAACCTAATGGGAAAGATAATTTAGAAAATAATCGATATCCAAAATCAGGTTTAACTCTTTTAAAATGTGGAATTCCTGGCACAGCATCAATAACTATACCAGCAACTGGAGGAACGCCTTTAGCCGTTACTGTTGCTTCTCTTACTACAAATATTTCTTGTTTCTGTAATCCATGCATAAAGCTTGAATTTGCTAGTAATGTAACAGTTCCAACTGCTAATTCTGTAACGTTAAACTTCCAGGTATTTAAACTTTGTAACAATCAATACCAAGCAATTGCTGTTGGACCAAAATGGGTTTTCGCAAGAAGCCTTGATGTTGCTTTAACTCCTTATAGTGGTTCTGTATCTTTAGCTACTACAGATACAGTCTCATTCTTCGTTTGTGATTGTTGTGATTGTCCAAGTAAATGCTGTACCTATACTGTAGTAGTAACTCCTGAGATTGATGGAGCTGTTAGTACTGTTGTTAATATTACCAATGCAACACTTTCAGCAATAGCTGTAGATAGTGTAAATCAATGTTGTAATGCCCCCCGTTCTCAAGACACAGATTTAAAAATTTAAGTTGGAATGGCGAGAGCGCATTTCCTTGGCATGGAAATGCGCTCTTAAATTTTACCACACTTTTCCGGCGGACGACGTCGACTTCCTTCATAAAGAATGTAGCGCCATGAATTAATCTTCACTTACGGTTAATTCATGACGCTACATTCTTTAATACCAAAGATATTAGGAGAATTTTCAGGAAGTTCTTTTCTGTACAAGAAGTTTACTAATAGCCGTTTGAAAATGATGCTTTTGCAGAATCAATTCAACTTCATCCAACTGGCCAGTCATAATACAGTTGCGAACTAATAATCTGGCGGCATTATTACATACCAGTTCAATTTGTGCGCCTGACCACCCTTCGGTTTGCCTGGCCAATTCAGTCAAAATAACGTCATTGGCTAGTCTCCTGCCATTCGTGTGTACGCCAAAGATAAGCCCCCGTTCATTCAGATCAGGCAGGGGTATTTCCAGCATTAAATCAAACCTTCCCGGCCGAAGCAGCGCTTCGTCAATTAAATCCGGCCGATTTGTTGCCGCTACAACATTAACACTTTTAAGTTTTTCAAGCCCGTCAAGCTCAGTAAGAAGCTGACCTACAATGCGGTCCATGGTAGCATCGCCACTATTGCCGCCAGCTTGACGCCTAGGAGCCATGGCATCCAGTTCATCAAAAAATATAATGCATGGGGCAACCTGCCGAGCCTTCTTAAATATTTCTCGCACACCTTTTTCGGATTCTCCTACCCACTTGGAAAGCAGTTCCGGGCCTTTGATTGATATAAAGTTAGCCTGACATTCTGTAGCTATTGCCTTGGCCAGCAAAGTCTTGCCTGTGCCTGGCGGACCGTACATCAGAATGCCTTTAGGAGAAGGAAGCAGGGCTTGTTGGTAAAGCCTTTCATATTTGATTGGCCATTCAATAGCTTCCTGCAACTCTTGCTTAACCTCATCCAATCCTCCAATCTGATCCCAATGAACATTAGGGTTTTCAACAAAAACTTCCCGGATAGCTGATGGCTCGATCTCGGCTAACGCCTGGAGAAAATTCTCCATTGATACTGTCAAATCCCGCAGTAATTCATATGGCAAATAATCTTGACTCATATCTATCTCAGGTAAAATACTACGTAAAGTGATCATAGCAGCTTCCCGGCACAAGGCTGCCAAATCAGCCCCTACAAAACCATGGGTAATATTTGCCAGTTGAACTAATTCCACATTTGACGCAAGCGGCATACCTCTTGTATGTATTTGCAGGATCTTTAACCGTCCGTTTTTATCAGGAACGCCAATATTGATTTCACGATCAAAACGTCCGGGACGCCTCAATGCTGGATCAATTGCATCCGGGCGATTCGTTGCCCCGATAACGATCACTTCCTGTCTGGATTCCAACCCATCCATAAGAGCCAACAGTTGGGTTACTACTCGTTTTTCTACTTCACCGGTCACCTCGGCACGCTTTGGAGCTATTCCATCCAATTCGTCCAGAAATATAATACTTGGCGCATTGTCCCTGGCTCGCTCAAAAATTTCGCGTAAATTCGCCTCACTTTCCCCATAATACTTGGCGATAATTTCAGGCCCGCTAATTTGGGTAAAGTTAGCATCGGTCTCTCCCGCAACCGCCTTAGCAATCAATGTTTTGCCTGTCCCAGGCGGCCCGACAAGCAGAACTCCTTTAGGAGCTTCAATCCCTAAGTGCTCAAAAATTTGCGGATATTTTAGCGGCAGCTCAATCATTTCACGAATACGCTGAACCTCACGCTCCAGACCGCCGATATCCTCGTAGCTAATTTTTTGTCCCATGCCTTTTTTCTCGCCAGTATTATCAATCGGTTTCATTTTCACCCGAGTAGAAGCTTTGATTAAAGCTAGTCCGTCTGGTTTTGTCGCCATTACACGAAAGTCCTGAGCGCTAGAGCCAAATAGATTTACCCGTACCCGGTCTCCGCTGGTAACGCACACACCTTCAAGAATTTTCCCCAAATAGCTGGTATCTTTGATCATCCGTCCAGTAGGCACAGTACCTAATGGTATCAAGGTAATCTCCTGGGCCAAAACGGGTTCAGCCTTATATACATTAATTTTATCTCCCAAACTGCCTTGCACATTTTCACGAGTTATGCCGTCAATTTGAATAATCTCTTTGTTTCTGTCGTCAGAAAAAGCAGGCATAACTCTGGCCGCAGTACGACGCCGACCAGCCAGTTCCACTATATCGCCGATTTCTACGCCCAATTTAACGAAATCAACAGGATCAAGCCTGGCAAAATTTCTCCCTACATCTTTAGACAATGCTTCGGCAATTTTTAAAGATACCACCTCGTTTTTCCCCATTACTTGCAAATCCTCCTATTGTTGTTCATTTACCCGTGCCAATTTGACTTCCAAAATGCCGTTATTATAATGTTTTACTAAAGAATTCGGATCAATAGGAACACT
>NZ_JAHGVE010000057.1 GCF_018835585.1 Pelorhabdus rhamnosifermentans | reverse complement strand
CAAATACCGGTGGATACCCTAACATCCTAAGGTATTGGTTACATTGAGTCAAAATCACTGTACCCCACCATTCCTCGTCTTTTTTACTCAATCCAACTACCTGAATCGCCTCTTTAGGTAAATTAAACTCATTGTTAAAAAAACTAACGATAACTGTTTTTGCTTCAGTTATCTCTCCCATTTCCTTGTTCACCCGCCTTCCTCTTCCTCTTCTTCCTCTCTCTGCAACGCCTCAATTACAGCCAATTTTTTCATCAATTCTAGCTCTCGCTCATTGTATTCAGCTTCACTGATCTGGTCCAGATCTAGTTGTATTTGTAATTCTACAAGTTCCATGCTAATTTTGGTTTTGTCCCGATATTCAGCATCACTCTGTTCGACAATTTTTTCTGCTAAAGCAGCTACTCCCTTAATCGGAACAACTAAGGGCAAAAGCAACAGAGCGGCTAACATAGCCTTCCATCCTTTAAATTAACTATAATTTCTACGAAATTATAGGGAGGTATAGGGCCAATATATTTAAAAAGAACACCAGAACCATAACTTTCAGCTAATGCATTGATCTTGCCAGCAAATTCATCTTGCCGGCTTTTCTCTATCAAAAAATTAGCATTAACAAACATATGATTCCCGTATAACTCATTTTCCTTTACCTCACAGGCGATTTTACTTAAAGGTTTCATTACTCCAAGCCGGCATACTTCTTTCTTTTCTATCAAAGCGGCTTCGACCATGTGTCCTAATTCAATCTGCTGATCGAGGCTGCGACGTGCCGTTATTTTAGATAATTTATTCTTGAGTTTTTTGATCTCATAATTTTCCTCTAAGATTTCTTTAAACACCTGTTTTTCATCTGACCATAAAACTCGTAGACCATATTGGTTTTTATCATTCATATGTTTAAGTAACCCTTTCAATTCCTTATATCTGGGCTGTAAAAGAAATTTTATGATATCGTTTTCGGTTTCAGTCACCGTACCATAACGTACTGGCAGCAAAGTTCGTTCACTTAGGACTGCTTCCAGGACTTTCTGGTGAGCAATAACATGTTCTCTGTTAACAGTATATTTTTTCAAATTCGATTCACTTACAACAGCCGCTAGGTCTTGATAATGTACGGTAAAAACTCTTTGTCCCCCGCTAATTGGTACAGCAGCAAAAGTAAGCGGCTCAGCGCTCTCTATGATACAATAAACATATTTGCCCGTGCCGTTAACTGTACTCATCTCCTTCACTGCGAATGCATTTTATCCGGCGTAATAATCCGGAAAATATAGCTATCGCCCGGATTTTCCGGTAGAGAACAATAACCATAATGACGGCAATACTCTTCAAGCATTCTAGTGGTAGCGACAATTTTCTGAACTTGTTCGTTTTGCGCCATTTCGTTTGCTCCTAAAATACTTATGTCAGGATGACTTATGCGCAAATGTACCTTTTTAGCATCCTTAATTTGCTTTAAATTAGCACAAGCAGGAAGTCCCAAAAGTTTTCGGGCAGTTTCTAATTGTCCTCCGGTAATTTTTTTGAGTTCTATCGTTGTAAAACTCTTTGGCGGCAACGGACCCAGCAGTTGAAAATCCAGCTCTATACCATAGTTTTGCAGCACAGTATTATCTAAAGCTGCTAATTTTGTCTTAACTGCTTCCTCCTGTTCGGGATTTACCAGCATAGCCAGACTAAGAACTAGTTTATCGCCAATTACTTCATTTATATAATATTCAGTAAGAAGCGGGACTAGTTCAGCCACTATTTCACTCCCTATATCCTTTTTTTGACGAGTAAGTGCCTTGCTAATCATTTCACCAACTTTAATTAGGTCTTGCTGACTTATTTTTCCTGTAGCTACAAGTTGTTCTTTATAATTCTTGATTTCTTCTTCTTCGCTGACAGCGGCTAAAACTTTTGGTAAATCGCACCAAGAAACATTCAAGTCCCACTCGTTCTTTCCTGCCATGCTGTCCAACAATTGATTAAACTGACATTCATTCTGAACGAGCACCTGCCGAACTGTTTCCATATCACTGATAACCGTACCCAATTTTACCGGTACAAGAGGATAATTCCGGTGTATTACTTCCATAACGGTAAGGTGCTTGATAAACCAATCTGCCAACTCTTCTCGGGGCAATTCGTCAAATGAATAAGTTGGCGCCCGGCTAATCGCAAATCCTATGTTTTTGTACCAAAAACCTATGACAGGCTCCTTTTTTCCATCGATTTCCACACTAGTAAAAGGCTTGTTGTGTTCATTTCTTCCTAGCAAACCGTACAAATACACTTTTTGCAAAATCCGCCCCTACCTTTCTTTTTTGAATTCAATTTGTTGATTTTATAAATCATTTCTTTTAAAGAGTAACTTTATTTTATTCGAGGTTTGTTTTTAATTTGGGCATCTTCGGCCTATGACTCAAAAGCGTCGGCTTAGTTGATCGCATACACTGATCATTCATGTTGTTGTTTACAAATTCTTGGTATTTCACCATTTTGTTTTTGATAAAATTTAAATTTTTCAAGAGATTATCCTGTTTCTCATCCAACATTCTCAATTCCTGTTCCATTCGGCTCTTTTCCTTAGCCAATACGTATAGTTCCAGATAATCTTTGCGATAATGTTCCATCCGGGGCAAGCTGGTAATTTTACGGACTATTGATGTTGGAATACAACGCATACCTTTTATTTCCGAAAGAAGTTTCATAAACCATTCATTCTCCTTTTCGGCAATAAGTTTGAATTAATGTATAAATGTGATCTTTTAGTGGTCTTCGACTATCAATATTGCAAGATCTGGTAATTTCTGAACCAAGAACCTCTGTACATATCTGGCAAAACGTGTCATTCTGAGCATCCACCGGTATTCCCATGACATTAATGGACTTGGCAATCATAATGCATCCACGTACAGTAGGTGCAAATTCGCACTTTCCTGTAGCCCGAAGATCACGTACGATGTTTACGATGCATTCGGCATCGTCTAGCGATAAACTGGACTTGTTCCGTGTAATAAGCACTTCAGTTTCCTTGTCGAAATAATCTAGATCAATTGTAATCATGCGATCCCGCAAGGCGTCCTGACTGCGATAAACCCCTGCATATTCTTCCGGATTACTAGTAAAGATCGCTGTGAACTGCGGGTGTACTTTCATGTAGTGTTCCTTTTCATTACGAATAATGGGTAGGTCCAAAATCTGCTCCTGTAAAACCGGCAAAAGTATGTTATTCGCTTCAGGCCGTGAACGGGTAAATTCATCGTAAATCAAGGTATATCCGTACTTGCAGGCTACTGTTAAACGGCTATCTATCCAATGTTGAAGCATATCTTCTTCGGTTTTGAGTACGGATTTTATAAAATTATCCATTACCTTGCGCACACGAAAACCACACCTGCCGCCAATCAAGTCGGACGTGCTGAGTTCATCGTCACCATGAATAAGCATTACCGGCCTTCCTAATTTTTCGGAAATATGCATAGCCAACGCTGTTTTCCCGGTACCGGAACTGCCACGTAAGTGAACGGCAAAGCCTGCCTTGATATAGGCTAACGCCCGGTTAGTAATGCCTTTAATATAATCACTTTCGATAAAATCCGACTGATCAATAGCTATGTTGAAATTGGAAGCCTCTTTAATAATCATCAAAAATCACACCTCTCTACTAAATGTAAATTACCTTTCGCTCTTTACATAATTTTACTCTTCATTATAAAAGCGCCTCCAAATGTATTACGCTTTCTTTGCTACCATGATATGACGGCCCATCAAATTTGTTCCTAATTTCTACTTTTTTTGCCATGTTAACCATGGATCGCTGGATTATCAATCCATAGTAACCTTTTGCTGTATTCCGTATGAACTGTAAACTGTTTATAACCTCTCCACATACAGTGCATTATAGGATATGAAGAATACTTTAATAAGATGATTAATATAAAGCGAATTGTCAAGTCAAGTGCGACACTTCGTGTAAAAGACTTTAATAGCAGATTTCCACATTGGAATTTTCATTGTTTCCCCGCTGCCAAGAACAGTAAGGGTCCGCAAAATCTAGTCCCTTGAGCGTTTTCTCGATAGCCTTATTATTAGTATGAAACAGCATCAAATTAAAACAATAACTTATAAGGTTTCGCAGGATGAAGAGACGTTACCCTTGCTAAAATTCAGTAAGAATATCTTAGCACCAGGGACTCTTTTTCAAAACTAAGAAAATATAATGACGCTTACCGTTCTTCCATTGTCTCATTTTCCACCCCGCATTAATATAATACAGTAAGATTTAAAGTGAATTAATAGGAATAATTCACAGTATCCCTCACTAAAAAGAAAAAATTATCACATGGATAACTTGCATATTTTTCCCCGCACGCATATACTACAGCAAGTCATACCAAAGGACAGTTTTGTTTCTCATTACATTGAGGCAATCGTCAGATGTGATCAAATCACATTTGACGATATGATATAAGCCTATTAGCTGTCTTAGGATATCAAAGGAGATGAAAAAAATGGCCGTTAGAACTGCAATGGCATCTTCCAGCCTGGTTGAAGTCGTTGACCGCATCCTGGATAAAGGAATCGTGATAGACGCCTGGGCTCGTGTTTCACTCGTTGGGATTGAACTATTAGCTATTGA
>NZ_JAHGVE010000056.1 GCF_018835585.1 Pelorhabdus rhamnosifermentans | reverse complement strand
CCATGTCTGAAGCGTTAGTACTCGCAAGTAAAGTGGGCGTAGAACCGGAATTGGTATACAAAGCCATTCGAGGCGGACTGGCAGGAAGTACAGTACTAGATGCGAAGGCACCGCTTGTAATGGATCGTAAATTTGACCCAGGCTTCCGCATCAATCTTCATATCAAAGACTTGAACAATGTACTCGAAACTTCGCATGAAGTGGGAGTACCTTTGCCGCTGACGGCTGCCGTCATGGAAATGATGCAGGCACTGAAAGTAGATGGAATGGGAAATGAAGATCATTGCAGTTTGGCAAAATACTATGAAAAAATGGCTAATGTTGAAGTTAGGCGGTAATTGTTAAGACAGAAGGGGGCTGTCGCACTAAGAATTTTTCTACTACATGTTGTGGATCTTGATAAAAATAATTCACAATATATAGTGAAATCTTCGCTTAGTGCGACAGCCCCTTCTTTTTCACTGCGTTTTTGGGGTTGCATGGCTTTTCTGCACTGATTGGTGCAGAAAAGCAACATAGATTGCGGAAGCGTCTTCGAAAAACTCAGAAAATATATATTTTTTTTGCTTGGTCTAATGTATGGAATTTTACAATGATTCGGCATTCAGTGTGGTAATAGGTTGAAAAGAGTAAGGGATATATACTACGTTTGTAATAAAAAATACAGCAACTGTAGCGTAAAAGATGAGATATTTGACGATATCGTCGTGTAAAAGCTAATCAGATCAAGGCTTTCAACATTGGCATGAAAATTGCAATTGACATAATAAACAGAATAGTGAAAGTAATGTTTAGGAAGATATTAGCTTGAAAAGGAGGCAATATGATGAATAATATTTTGATTAGAGGAGGACGTGTAGTCGATCCGGCTAGGGATATTGATGCAATTGAAAATGTTTCTATTCAAGGGGAGCGGATTGTAGCGGCGAAGGATGGCGAAGATCATTCAGCTCAACAGGTAATTTGGGCCAATGAATGTATTGTAGTGCCTGGCTTAATTGACTTTCACACTCACGTTTTTTATGAAGGAACAGAAGCCAGTATTCCGCCTGATGTGGGGATGCTGCCTAATGGAGTTACGACGACAGTTGATGGCGGTACAGCAGGAACGGCGAATTACGAATTATTTCATAAGAGTATTATTGCCAATAGTCTTGTCCGTATCAAAAGCTTTTTAAGTGTGTCACCCACGGGTCAGGCCACAAGTAAATATGATGAAAATCAGAATCCTAAGTATTATGATGAAGAAAAAATGGAATTTCTTTTTAAGAAATATCCCCAGGAATTGCTTGGGCTAAAAGTACGACAAAGTAAGGATGTGGTGGGTGAACTGGGATTGTCACCGTTTAAAAAGGCCTTGGAAATTGCGGAAAGATTATCATGTAAAGTGGCGGTACACACGACAGATTCTCCGGGTACGACGAGCGAATTAGTTAAGTTGTTTCGCAAAGGAGATATTTTTACTCACGTCTTCCATGGCAAAGGTAGTACGATTATTGGAGAAGATGGCAAGGTTCTTTCTGAGGTAAAGGAAGCACGTAAACGCGGTGTGGTTTTTGATGCAGCTAATGGTAAAAATCACTTTGCCTTTAGAACTGCTCAGTTGGCGATTGCTAACGGATTTTTGCCGGATATTATTAGCAGTGATTTAACGTGGTTGACGATGTTTAAACAACCGACATTTGGGTTACCTTGGCTGATGTCAAAATATTTGGCATTAGGAATGAAGCTATCAGATATTGTGGCAGCGTGTACGGCAGTACCGGCGGCTGTGATGGGTATGGCTGGTGAAATAGGAACGCTTGCTCCAGGTGCTTGCGCCGATGTAACGATTTTAAAATTAGTTGATTTTCCTTGTGATTTTGTGGATGTAGCTGGAGATCATCATACAGGAATGAAGCTTTTGCTACCTCAAGCGACGATTCGAGCAGGACGCATTGTTTTTCGGCAACTGAATTTTTAGCTTTTTTTATTTTAGATAACAGTTAAATCGTATGATGAAGAATAAAGGAGATTAGTGGACTATATGGATAATAAATGGATCAAAATAGCCGGAACTTTGATGCTGGGACTGTTCGTCGCTTACATGGATCGTACTAACTTATCAGTGGGGTTACCTTCTATAGCACAGGATTTTGGATTTGCTGGTGCGAATTTTGCAGTTACATCCAGTCTTGTTTTAACGACATTTCTTGTAGGTTATGCTGTTGCCAATGTATTTGGTGGGATCATCATGCAACGGTTTGATCCCAAATGGGTCGTTATCTGGATGCTGGGTATCTGGTCTCTGGCAACTATGCTTACCGGTTTTGTTACATCGATTACATTACTCATTGCTTTTCGCTTTGCCCTGGGAGTGACCGAGGGGATTTACTGGCCGCAGCAATCACGATTTGCCCGAGCTTGGTTTGCACCTGATGAATTAACGCGGGCCAACAGTATCATTCAATATTATGGTCAGTTCTTAGCCCTTGCTCTAGGATTTATTATTTTAACCCCTATATATGATCATTTTGGGTGGCAAACCATGTTCTTTATTACAGGCGGTGTAGGGCTGTTTATCATGGTTCCACTGTATGTTGTTATGTTAAAAAAGGAATCTGAAGCCCCTTTTCGGGTACAATCCGAAGGGAACAAAGCGAAGTTAACCATGCAGGCATTAGGAGGCCCCGCCTTCCTGTTATTGCTCTTTAGTTATATCAGCCAGGGCATGTTGTTTTGGGGAATTACTTTATGGATTCCGATGGTTGTGAAATCATTAGGTTTTACAGGGACAGCACAGGCAGTGGGTAGCGCTTTGCCATATATTGCGGCAGTCATACTGGCCATACCCATGTCGATTATTAGTGATAAAACAGGAAAACGGGTGCTGATAGCGGCCTTGGGATTGCTTATTCCTGGAATATTATTAATATTATTGCCACAAGTTGAAGGTGGTTATCTAAAACTAGGTTTAATTACTGTAGCATTGGGATATTATGCAAGCAGCTTTACACCTAATATCTGGTCAATTTTGCAATCGTCCGTGGAACCGGAAGCAGTAGGTCCTGCCTCAGGGATTATTAATGGCTTGGGAGCAGGCGGTGGCGGTACATTAGCGGGCTTTTTAGTAGGCCTGTTAAAACAATCAACGGGTTCTTATATGTCGGGATTTGTAGCTTTAGGTATTATTGTTGTACTTGGAGGTATCTCTCTTTTGATTTATGGAAAGATCAAAGAAAAGCAGTTGGCTGTATCTGCTCTGAAATAAGTTTTATAAGCAAAGCATTTTTAGACTTTATTCCTCGTTTGCCTGGAATAAAGTCTGTTTTCTTATTTAAAAGGAGAAATTTAATTAAGATAGTGATACTATTAGAATTGTAATAAAAATGGAAAAAGAAGTTTTTAACTGAGGATAATCTAATTAGACTCGGATAAACTAAGAAAGTTACATATTGGAGGTGCGACAATGGAAGTAGAGCAACTACAGACATTGATTGAAAAGGACTTTCCTACATATATAAAGGATCTTGAGTATATTACGAATATTGATAGTGGTTCCCGAGACAAGGATGGTACTCACAAAATAGCCGAGTATTTGGCTGAAAAACTCAAGGCTAGCGGAGCTCATACGGAATTTGTTACGAATGAGGATTCAACCCATTTAATTGCGCGATTTCAAGGTAAGGGGAAAGTTAAGATTCTAATGCTTGCGCATATTGATACGGTATTTGATACAGGGGAAGTGAGCAGACGTCCTTTTCATATGGATCAAAACAAAAAGGCTTATGGACCAGGCGTCGGTGACGACAAGGCAACAGTTATTCAGACGGTTTACGTCATGAAGATTTTGCACGAACTGGATTTTCATGATTATGGTGAAGTTATTATCTATTATAATGGACAGGAAGAAATCGGTTCGGATGATGCGGAGAAAATTATTACGAAATTAGCGCAAGAAGTGGATTTTTGTATTGTCATGGATACGGCGCGACCCAAATGGGGCATTGTTACTCAGCGAAAAGGACGTTCGAGTTATCGCGTAGATGTGACAGGTAAGGCCGGCCATGCCGGAAATTCATCACAAAACGGCGCTAGTGCAACCGTTGAATTAGCCCATCAAATTCTTAATATTTATTCGTTGACACGGGGCCCTTTAGTAGACGGCAATCTGGCGCAGCGGGCCATCGCACCAGATATTACCGCGAATATTGGTATCATTGGTACAAAGAATACGAAAGTAAACGTGATTCCTGCGGATGCTTTTGCTGAAATAGAAATTAGGGCGTTCTCTCTAAGCGATTTAAAACGCCTGGACAAGCAAATTCACGATTTTGCCCAGTGCAAAATTGTGTCTGATGCGAAGGTTGTTATTAAGGGAAGCATACAAAATGTCCCTTTAGAGAAAACGAAGCAGATAAGTGTACTTGTAGATATCTATCGTACTCTTGTGAAACAGACTTATCAAGCGGACGTATGGGAAGAAGCGGCTGGAGGTGTGACGGATGGCAATGTTGCAGCACTTTATGTGCCGACGCTAGACGCATTAGGAATAGAGAATTATGATGAACATACGGATCACGAGTGGGTTGACTTGAACACTGTTGGACCACGTACGGCGGCATTGCTTCTTCTCATTCAAGAGGTTTGTCAAAAATGGCCATTATGGTAAATTTAAATATTGCTACTTGCTTTAATGTCGTACCTGTGATATTCTATGTAAGCTGTCTCGTTAGGCCGTCTCAAAAACAACAATTACAATCAGTGAAACTGAAAAAAGTTGTTGACATAACAGGGCGCCTGTGATAATATAAACGAGTCGCTAAAAACGACAGACAAACGCTTTCGCAGCTACGGCTGTGAAGCAAAAAAAAATATGTTGACAACATCGCTTGCGATGTGGTAACATATAAAAGCTGTCGCAAGACAACATGCTCTCTGAAAA
>NZ_JAHGVE010000055.1 GCF_018835585.1 Pelorhabdus rhamnosifermentans | reverse complement strand
AAAGCAGTAAAAAAATTCCGCCTCGTTGGTGTTGAAAGAGACGGCGATTTGAAATGTAAATTAAATCTTGCTGAATACTGCGAAGGTGTCTATTCTGGTGATTTGAATTATCCGATCATTGATTACACGCCACCAACGTCGAAGCTAGTTGATGTAAGTGATTTGTCCCTTGCCGAAGAAAGCTACCGGACAGTGGAAGGCGTCAATGTATCCTTAATTCACGCATCATGGATACTTCAGCGTAACCAGACAGCCGACAGTTTCCATGTATGGTATTCCGATGATAACGTAAATTTCAAGTTTTGGGGAACCACTTATGACATGAAATCAACCATTAGCGGTATTATTCCCGGTAAAACATATTATGTAAAGGTTTGTGTTTCGAATGGGATACAACAATCATCCGGTATAGTTAAAAGTGTGGCTGTAGTCGGAAATGATGGTGTTCCTCCTGTTGTTACGAATATTTCGGCAGAAGAACATTCCAGGGACCAAGGAAACGGTGTCGTTGTCACTGATTTATACGTCAGCTTCACACCACCTGCCTATCAGTTCTATAAAAATTGTGATGCGTATTTAAAATCAAACAATCCGGCAGCAGATGAAATCATTGAAATTCCTGATTCCTTAATGAATACGCCTTACGATGAACTGGCTGATGCACTTCAGGGCTGGAAGTTTGCAGGTAATCCTATTAATCAGCTTATTATTCAAAACGTGCTGCAAGGACATGAGTATTCAGTCAAACTGGTATCTGTAGCAAAAGGCGATATCAAGGCCGACTTTGATTCGGCACCTGTCTACAAATATACAGTCGGCGGTAAAACCTATCAGCCATACACACCAACGGGGCTGCAAGTAAGTATAACCGATACCGCGCAAGTAACTTGGAATGCTCCTGCACAAACAGATGTTGACTTTTCGGAAGTAAGAATAGACACGAATGTGGGTAGCGATGCAGGTAAATTAGCTAAAACAACCGCCAATAAAGCCATAGTAACTCTGCCGTCCCGGTCTGGGAAGGTTTATTTGTATCATCACAACACGGCTGGAAAATATTCTGATCCCGCTTGGGCTACGTGGAACAAACCCGCACCCATAGCACCTGGTAATATAGCAATTGCAGATATATTTCAAGGTATAGTGATAACGTGTGCTACGCTGCCTCAATATTGCTCTGGTATAAACGTTCATATCAATGACGGCTCCGGTGATGTGGTGTATTTTTCGCCAAATAACAGCTATACGTTCAAGTCAACTGGTGGCATATATGACGTGCAGCTGGCTTATGTGGATCTGTTTGGCGAAGGCGAGAAATCGGCGATAATACAGAAGGTAATTTCGCCTACAATTGATCCAGCATTGTTAGCAGCGGAAAGCCTGAGTCTTGATAAAATGGATGCCATAATTAAAGCAGCAGTAGCAAAAGCAAAAGTTAGCATAGATACAACATCATTTAACGATGCTATCGCTGGAAGAGTTAGTTATACTGATTTTAATGATAAGGTAAATACTTTAGTTCAAGCTGATAGCACGAATGCAAGCGCAATACAGCAAACATCAACAAGTTTGACAAATACAGTAGCCAAACTTAATAGTGATGCAGGTTCTACTGGGCAATACGCTGCAATATCTCAGGTAAAACAACAGGCTGATGGCCTAACAACCACTGTGCAGGGCAATAAGACCACGCAAGACGGTATTAATAGTAGCTTTTCAAGCCAGGTTACGCAGCAGGCCAATCAGATTACTTCGGTAGTTACGGATATGGCCAATGCAAACACGGTCATTGCTCAAAATACGTCAGATATTCAACTTAGGGCTACTAAAGCAAATCTCATAAGCTTAATCAATATATGCCCCGAAGCTATTACCATTGATGGCAAATGGTTGCACGTGTCGGCTCTATCAACATTTGACGATAACGTTATTGTTGGGCGTATGTTACAGGCAGGGAGTGTGAGCACAAATAAGATTGTGGCAGGGGCCATAACCGCCGATAAATTAAATGTGTCGTCACTATCAGCAATCTGCGCTACCATTGGCACCTTGAGAACTGCGACGACGGGAGCCCGAACAGAAATAAGCGATAACTTGATTTGTGTTTATGATTCAAACAATGTTTTGCGGGTTAGAATGGGGGTTTGGTAATGTGACACAGGGTCTACAGTGTTTTGATGCCAACGGTAATTTAGTTATAGATGTAACAGATCACTTAACAAAGACTTTAGGATCATTTACAACTCCCGTTGGAAGTGGCAGTAATCCGTACTTAATGAGCGGAACTGTTGTAGACGATGGATTCTTATTAGGAACTCCGTGGTATGTGTCAGTCGGCGGATTTAATTTTACTTCAGTTCTTGCGATATCCGTGACTGGTAATAAGTTGTCATGGTCATATAACTATAGTCCATTGGATGGGAATACAATTTTTAAAGTTATATATGGGGTGTTTTGATATGAGTGCAGGGTTGACAGTATACAACACAAATAATGTATTGCAGATATCAGATTCAATTTCGTGCCTGCAATTTTTGCAGAAAGGAACCGCTTATCCGGGTCAAACAATACAAATTAGTACTAATTATGTGTTGGCTATCAGCACCACGGCTGGTAATTGGTGCTGCACAAGCCTCTATATTCCAGTATCAAATAATATAGCATCATACACATTGTTAGGATCGGGGTCAATGATAACATGGTATGCATTCTCAATGTCTCCTACATTAAGCGGACACTATCTTGAAATATATGACACCAATAGCAAGCTTATATTTTCAGATGGTGGAATGCCAATGAAGATTATGGATTTTCACACAGGAAATTTGGGGAACTTCTCTGACGGATATCCTCATAACGGTGCAACTTTATCTACTACAAGTATTCCAAGCGATAAAATATATGCCATAGTATATGGTCAAAAAGGTTTTTTGGAGACTGGGAGTAATGGTAATCCTGGTGACTTCCATTCGTTGATACCAGGGGCAAGTTTTACTGCAAATGCCGTTAACATTGTATTTCATAGCATTGTAGTTAGCCATACAAATACGTCATATTATGTAGGAAATAGTACACCAAGAATAGATGGTAACGATCTTATCTTTTATGCCAAAGCTTATTATTATATGATTATTGACGTTACCGGAATATAAGTTAAAACCATAAGATAATCACATGGTATTACACAGTACCCATCGATAATCCGGTGTGTATTTTTATGTACATTTTTAGAAAGGAGTCGATTACATGGCATATAAAGCCGGAGAAATCAGAGACGATGCAGGTAATATAATCCAGGCAGGCACATGGGGAATCAAATCGCCATACAAAGACATAGTTAATATTTCAGCTGGAAATTTTGACGCGATAATCAAGGGCGGCATAGTAGCTCCTGCCAACTTTGATGCCTCAAAAATAACGTCTGGCATTATCGACATAGCTAGAATTCCAGCCGCAACAATTGAGCGAATGACCTCTGTAGCAAATCAAGCAGCACGTTTTGCGCTAACTACTGATACTGTACAAGCTGGAGACTGTGTATTGCAGCTAGATACCAACATTATGTACTGGGTAATTGATGCTACTAATCTTGGTAATGACAGTGGTTATCACCAGTACAACGCTGGTACTGCTGCTAGCGTCCCTTGGAGTGGAGTGACCGGGAAACCTACTGATCTTGCAGGTTATGGCATTACTAATGGAGCAACCTCTGGTGCTAATAGTAATATCACGTCACTAACAGGATTAACTACGGCATTAAGCATAGCTCAAGGTGGCACAGGGGCCACAACAGCGGCAGGAGCATTGGCGAATCTTGGTGTCAACCTTGTAGGCGTAGACGGAATGTGCAAATTATCAGCCAATCAAGACTTAAATACCTTATCATATTGCGGATTTTATTATGCAAATACCCCTATAAATGCCCCTAGCGGTGCATGTACAGTGAGTGCTTGTTATGTATTAGTAGAATACGCTGCCGCAGGCTATATTAAACAGACAGCAACGGCATATGATGGTTCAGGGATGTTTACCCGTGTAAATGCTGGAGGCACTTGGAGTCCATGGAAACAGATTGTATTTACGGATAATGCAACATTTACAGGTGATGTAACTATAAATACCACAAGTACAGGGCTTAATGTTAATCAACTTACTAGTACCCTTGCAGCATCTATTACTTTAAAAAATTATACTGGTAAAACTGCACAAATTGGTATATATGATCCGAGTGGAGATTTTTACTTTTACAACACGGCAGAACGTGTGCGAATTACTGCCAATGGAAATGTCGGTATAAATAAAACCTCCCCTTTAAATACTTTGGATATTGATGGAAATATTGGTTTAATGCCAGGGGAAGGAATTAATACAAACTTATATTATTCTAATGGTTTTAAGCATTTAGCGAATGGTCATGGGTCTTGCCTATACACTGACGAATTCGGCGCGACTCATCTTATAAAAACTACTATTAGTAATACCTCCGGGGCTGGAGCATCGGCTACTGTAGCTGATCAATTAGTAGTTGCTGCCAGTGGAAACGTTGGAATAGGAACTACGACAATTCCTAAAAAATTTCAAGTCAATACTGCGCATACCGTTAATATTGATGATGACATTAGGTTAGGGTCATATGCTAATGTTGATCATTCTTTTTATGGTTTAGGTTTAAATTATAGAATAGATTCATCTGGTGCTCCTTCAACATATATAGTCAATTATCGAAATGATACTAAGTTTACAAATATAACCCTTTCAGGTAGTAGCACTGGGATTGGTGAAGGAATGTCAAGTCCGGGTTATACCCTTCAGGTTGGTGGAACAATGTACATACAAGGTCATCAAGACCTACCAGCATGGGGAGGGGCAAACGCCTTTTATACAGGCGGATGGGATACCCCCTGTAGTGGAAAAGTGATAATTGGTGATGGCACAGGATGGAAGTACAATATAAGTAATAAGGATCATAATGGTACTGTTAACGACTTGTTTACATTTGTCGATGATGGAAGACTTGGAATTGGAACTGCACCTGCTCTTCCTCAAACTCTTACGGTCCATGCTGTTAGTGGTTTTCCTAGCATTGGTTTGACTGATTCGACAGCTCATAATTGGTGCATGTATCATAATGCTGGTGGTTATTTTTCAATAAGTAAGGTAGGTGTAGCAGATGTTATAAACATATCTGATTCTACAAGGGCTGTAGGTATAGGAACGACTAGTCCACAGGCTACTCTTCACTCCACAGGAACAACTGTCTTAGGATGCGCAGTCGGCGGAATGGCAACTGACGTTAATCAATTAGCATTGTACGCTAATGATAGTTATTTAAGCTTTAAATGGAAAGATAATAACGGAAATGTTAGAGAAATAGCTTTCACCGTTCCAGCAGCGAATGGAACAAGAATAATCTAAGGAGGACCACATGTTAAATAAGCTATCAACCTTCTGGTACACAAAAATGGAAGGTCCATACGCCCATTATCTGGCTCACTTTCTCGGAGGATTCACCCTTTCGACAATAGTGGGTCATTTTTATAGCCTTTTAGCAGGGCTTATCTGCGGGATTATCGCAGCGATTCTAAAGGAAATCGTGGACAAACTTTCGGGCAAGGGGAGTCCTGAAGTCAAAGCGGCAGTAATCACGAGTTTAGGAGCATTATTATCATATATAATCTTAGGAGGCGTTTTATAGTGGCAAATCTCATATCGGAAATTAATGTTTGTCCTGAGGCAATTACTATGTCAGGCCAATATCTTCATATTAGTGCCGAAACGGCTATTGACCCGACCGTTATTGTTCCTGCAAATATTCATATTGAACGTTGTGGTGTTGATGAAGTACGGGTTAATAACAATTCGAAAATTAAGAATGGTAAATTGAAAGTTATTATGGCTGAGAAACATGAAAACGGCAAGAAAATAATCGAGATAAATGTGGAGGATGATAAATAATGGAACAATTATTCGCACAGTATGGGAAGGTACAAATTCAAATTGATCAGTCTCAAGGACAAATTGATCAGCTTCAGGCACAGATTCAGAATTTGCAACAGGTTAAGCAAAATATTTATAACGGAATACTTCAAGAACAACAGAAAGAAAAAGAATCAGTTCAAAAGCAGGGCGTTAAAGCACCTGAACCAGCAAAAATAGAGGCTAAACCTAAAACGGAAAAGTAAGCTAAACAAGACGCATAGGCGTTTATTTTTTTTATTTTGAGGAGGAAAAGCAATGAATGTAAAAATGAAGGTAAATGGCAAAACCGAATTTCAAAACGGGACAAATATTACAACAAATTTAAATCTCATTCCGGTTAACGATTCCACGTCAACTACGCAAATAAACGGCAGCTTAACGATTACCACAACGGACCAGCCTTTTGCGGATAGCGTTAATTTCAGGGATGTGCTGACTGTCGATATTGAGGCTGTTGGGGCTATTACCAAATAAGTACGGCCTATATTTTAATGTGGGGGAGGGCGAGGCGTGAGTGAGGATAAATTTCAGAGAGAAGTGTTAGACCGCCTTATCAGCATTGAAACCAAGCAAGATAACATGATCGATACTGTTGCAGATCACTCAAAAACAATCATTAAACACGGTGAAGAAATCGTAGATATTAGGGCCAGCACGAAGTCAGCTCACCATCGTATTGACGGCATATTTTGGGGAGCCGGAATATTGGGGACTCTTGCGGGTGGACTAGGCAATTTAGTGGTCAACTTGCTATCAAAAGTTGGTGGTCATTCATGAAAAACAAATTCATACGATTTTGCAACTGGGCGCAGGCTAATTGGCTTGCGCTTGTTATATTTCTTACGATTATTTGGATGATGTTTTTATGCAT
>NZ_JAHGVE010000054.1 GCF_018835585.1 Pelorhabdus rhamnosifermentans | reverse complement strand
GAAAATGCACCTCGTTGTTCATAGTGACATTTTCTCACGATAGTCTACATAGTGACATTATCACAAGTTAAACACAGATTTGTTTCGACCTTCATTGACCGTGCTAGCTATTCTCGTTATAATGATTTTATAAAATAAACTGCAGGCAGTGATGTGCTGTGTAAGGTGAATGAAAATCGATGCTGAATATTGATGAATTTTCCAGTAAGTCACTTGTTGAAAATACTTCGGAAAAAATAGTGAAACTTATCGTTGAAAATGAGGTTTCTGTTGGCCAGAAGCTTCCTAATGAGTATGAACTTTCGAAGCAGCTTGGTGTAAGCCGCAATACTATTCGAGAAGCAATTCGGGCTCTTGTGTCGAGAAATATTGTCGAGATAAGACGAGGCGCGGGTACTTTCGTGTCTCAAAAGCTGGGAATTGCTGATGATCCCCTTGGACTTACTTTTATTAAAGATAAGGAAAAAGTATATTTAGATTTAATTCAGATACGTTTTATATTGGAACCCCCCATTGCATCATTGGCTGCGCAAAATGCAACAGAAGAGGAAATAGAAAAATTAGGACAGTTATGTGATGATGTGGAGAAGTTGCTATTGGCAGGAAAAGATCCGGTGGAAAAAGACATCGAATTTCATACACAAATTGCGAAATGCAGTAAAAATAGAGTTGTGCCTAATTTAATTCCTATTATTAATGCGGCGATTACTGTGTTTACTCGGATTAAGGAAAATAAGGTAGCAAGTCGGACAATTGAAGCACATAGAGAGATTTTTGAAGCCATCAAGGCACATCAGTGTAATGATGCACAGGATGCGATGATTTTGCATCTTGCTTATAATCGCAATAAACTTAGAAAAACAGTGCAGATTTAATGAACTGTGAATAATTGAGCCTTGTTTCTCGAATAAAAAGAGAAACAAGGCTTTTTATATACATCCAATGTATTTTTATGGGTTTTGTGATAAAAATCGAGATTTTTGTGTTAAGCAAACGGAATTAATGATGATAATTATTAAATATTGACAATATATCAGAAAAAAGATAATATACAGATATAAATACATCCTATGTATTTGCGATTATCATATCAATAGGAGGAAACATGCCGGTGAATCAAGTGTATGATGTTATTATTATCGGAGCGGGAGTTGTAGGGAGCGCAGTTGCCAGAGAGTTTGCAAGGTATCGATTAAAAGTAGGTGTTCTGGAAAAGGAACTGGATGTATGCTGTGAAACCAGTGGCAGAAATTCAGGCGTACTACATGGTGGCTTTACTTATAAAACGGGTTCATTAAAGGCAAAGTGCAGTGTAGAAGGCAATGCGGAGTTTGATCAAGTTGCTGCTGAGTTAGATGTTCCGTTTAAAAGAACGGGGAAGGTTGTTGTTGGATTTACGGAAGATGATATGCAGAGTCTGTTGAGGTTTAAGGCTGTCGGTGATGCTAATGGAGTACCTGGTTTAGAAATTATTGATAAAGGGCGATTAGCGGAACTCGATTCCAGTGCAGGCGGAGAATTCGCCATGTATTCACCCTCGTCAGGTATTTTGAATCCTTTTATTTATACGGTGGCACTGGCTGAAAATGCCAAGCAAAATGGGGTGGACTTCTATTTCGGCAATGAAGTATTGAGTGTTCAAAGGAAAAATGAAATTTATGAAATAGCGACGGGAGAGTCATTTTATAAGGCTCGCTGGGTTGTTAATTGTGCAGGACTAAACTCAGCTAAAATTTCATCTATGCTTGGTATTGATGGTTATACCATTGGGGGTTTTAAAGGTGAATACTTTGTTTTAGATAAAAAGGTTGGCAAGTATTTAAATATGCCTGTTTATCCAGCACCGGGTTCCAACGGTGGATTCGCTACTCACGCAACACCGACGGTAGACGGAAATGTTTTAATTGGTCCTGATTCTACCTTGGTAGCTGATTTCGAAGATTATGGAGTTACGCCTGCGGCTTTAAAAGGTTTAATCGTGGATGGAGCCAAAATGTTTAACCATGTAAAAAGAGAACATTTTATCCGAAATTTTTCGGGGATTCGGCCGAAGCTTATTGATAAAGAAACGAAACAAGTCCTCGATTTTGTTGTAGAATCACGCTCAGAAGCACCAAATGTGATTAATCTTGTAGGAATTGAATCGCCAGGTATTACAAGTGCCTTACCTCTTGCTAGACGAACGGTGGCCCTTTTTAAAGATCAGGAAAGACTTATTCCTAATGAAAAGTTTAATCCGAGAAGGCAAGGAATTCTTTGCTTTGCAAAGCAAAGTGATGCAATTAAAAAAGAATTAATCGAACAAGATCCCAACTATGGTGAAATTATTTGTCGTTGTGAAACGGTTACGAAGGCGGAAATATTACAGGCCATCCATAATTGTCTAGGTGTGACAACGGTGACGGGGATAAAAAATCGAACACGGGCCATGATGGGCCGATGCCAGGGCGGTTATTGTGAAACGAGAATTGTACAACTGTTACAACAGGAATTGCATAAGCAGGAAACGGACATTGTTTATTCAAGGTCGGGCTCAGAGATGTTTACTGGGAAGGTGAGAATATAATGACTATCATGAATAAGGAGGTTGTCATTATTGGTGGTGGACCTGCGGGGCTTGCAGCTGCAGTGGAACTTAGGAAAAAAGGAATTCAAGAAATTGTCATATTGGAAAGGGAAAAACAGTTAGGGGGCATTCTTAGACAATGTATTCATGATGGTTTTGGTCTTACGCGTTTTAAACAAACGCTGAGTGGTCCTGAGTATTCGCAAAGGTTTATTGATCTTGTAAAAAAGCTTCATATTGAATATGTTACAGATGCGACAGTCATTGAGATTACTTCAATGAAGAAGGTTATTGCTGCTTCTAAAGATGGACTTTTAGAGTATCGGGCAAAGGCTGTTGTCCTCGCCATGGGGTGTAGAGAAAGGACGCGCGGAGCTATTAGTATTCCGGGCACAAGACCCGCTGGAATTTATAATGCAGGTGTGGCGCAATCCTACATCAATTTACATAATACGATGGTGGGGAAAGATGTGGTGATTCTCGGTTCCGGTGATATTGGCATGATTATGGCAAGACGCATGACTTTGGAGGGGGCGAAAGTGAAGGCGGTATTTGAAGTGCAGCCCTATCCAAGCGGATTACCCCGGAATATCGAGCAATGTTTAAATGACTATGGCATTCCACTATATCTTAGTCACACCATTACGAAGATTAAGGGGAATGCCAGATTGGAAGGAATTACTGTTTCGCAAGTAGATGAAAATATGAATCCTATTATTGGGACGGAAAAAGATTATGATTGTGATACTTTAATTCTCTCAGTTGGATTGATTCCGGAAAATGAACTGTCCTTAGCTTGCGGGGTGAAACTCGATAGTAGAACAAAAGGCGCTATTGTTGATGAGAACTATCAGACTTCAGTAGCTGGCGTATTTGCGGCGGGTAATGTGCTGCAAGTTCATGATTTATTAGATTTTGTCTCATTAGAAGCCGAGGGACTCGCAGATAGTGTGGCAGAATATATTCAACAAGGTGAGTTAACGGATTGTCCCATTGATATCGTAACAGATAACGCTATTAGTCATACTATCCCGCAAAAAATTAGTGGCAAAAAGGATTTTACACTTTCGCTGCGTGTAAGAAAGCCTTTTAAAAATTGTCATATTGATGTGATGCAGAGTGACACTGTCATTAGAACGGTATTGTTGAAAAAGGCAATTCCGGCGCAAATGATTCAAGTTAAGCTTAAAGAAACAGATATTAAAACATTAGATAATATAAAGGTGGTGGTGAGATGATAAAGAAATATACTTGCATCGTTTGTCCAAATGGCTGTGAAATTGAGGCCCAAGTGGAAGGGGAGAAGATCCTCGCAGTTGAAGGCGCCTGTTGCCAAAGGGGGAAGGATTATGTCGAGCAGGAATGGGTAGACCCACAGAGAAGTATTGCTACTTCCGTTCTAGTGGCGAATGGAAATCTTCCACTTGTCAGTGTCAGACTCACTCGTGCTATTCCGAAAGCGAAGATCATGGAAGTTATGAATGAAATCAAGCAGGTACATTTAATGGCTCCGGTGAAAGCAGGGCAGACTGTGATAAAAAATATCCTGGGTCTTCATAGTGATGTGATTGCAACTAAAAATGTTTACGCAAAATAATAGCGTAAAATGAATAGAGATATTGTATTGTAGGAAGATTCTTTCTGAATTTTAAACTAGGAAGCGAAGCAACTGGGATGAAACCTTTTGATATACTAGGCTATATCAAAAGGTTTCATTTTATGTGTAAATTGAGAATTGCTTTTGTTCTCGAAAAACACAGAATATTTATTGACAGAGCGTAAAGCAACGTGTAAAATGTGAAGTGTGAAATTTCACAGACTTTTCTACGTATTGTGGTTTTAAGGTTCCGTAAGTCAGAGCGATTTTAGTTTGGCACATAGGGACTGTGGCTTCATTGTCTATTTATATACAACGGGAGGTTTAATATTTATTATGACTAGTAGTAATTATTCAGGTACACCGATTATTACGGATATGCAGGTGATTCCTGTAGCGGGATATGATAGCATGCTACTGAATCTTTGCGGTGCTCATGGTCCGATCTTTACGCGCAATATCGTTATATTAAAAGATAATTTGGGACATACGGGTGTCGGTGAGGTTCCGGGCGGAGATGGAATTCTTCAAACGCTAAAAAGAGCTTGTCCACTTGTCGTTGGACAATCCATTGGATTCTACAATAATATTCTCAATCTTGTGCGTAAGCAACTTGTTGAGGGAAACGCAACAGGGCCTCAGTCTACGGTACACAAAGTCACTTCCAAATCGGAAGCAGCGGTGTTAAAGCAACCACATGAAATTAATTTGCGTGCTGATAATGTGTTAACAGCAATTGAAGCGGCATTGCTGGATTTATTAGGACAATTTCTTGGTGTGCCTGTTGCAGCATTATTGGGGAATGGGCAGCAACGGGATGCTGTTAGAATGCTTGGCTATTTATTTTATATTGGTGATCAAACCGAAACGGACTTGCCTTATTTGAATGATTCTCATTCGAAAGACAACTGGTTTCGCTTGCGCCATGAGGAGGCTTTGACACCGGAGGCTGTCGTTTGTCTTGCTGAAGCCGCTACTGAACGTTATGGCTTTCAAGACTTTAAGCTCAAAGGCGGCGTTATGAGTGGAGAAAAAGAGATGGAAGCTGTTGCGGCTTTAGCTAAACGCTTTCCTCAGGCGCGGATTACGTTGGATCCGAATGGAGCTTGGTCACTAGATGAAGCCATTAGTCTATGTCGTAATCAGCATCATGTAATGGCGTATGCTGAAGATCCTTGTGGAGCTGAAAATGGGTATTCAGGACGTGAAGTGATGGCAGAATTCCGACGAGCGACAGGGATGCCTGTTGCAACAAATATGATTGCAACGGATTGGCGGCAAATGGGGCATTCGGTTCAACTTCATTCCGTGGATATCCCTTTGGCTGATCCGCATTTTTGGACGATGCAAGGCTCTGTACGTATTGCTCAGTTATGTCATGAATGGGGATTGACGTGGGGATCACATTCAAACAATCATTTTGATATTTCATTGGCCATGTTTACGCATGTAGCAGCGGCAGCGCCAGGGAATATTACAGCTATTGATACGCACTGGATTTGGCAGGAAGGCGAAGAACATCTGACAAAAGAGCCATTCAAGATTGTGGGTGGTATGGTTAAAGTGCCAGAAAAACCCGGTCTTGGTGTAGAAATTGACATGGAACAAGTCGAGAAAGCTAATAAGCTATACAATAAAATGGTGACAGGTGCTCGCGATGATGCTAAGTCTATGCAATATTTAATTCCGGGTTGGAAATATGATCCGAAGCGTCCTAGCTTTGTGAGGTAACCTAAAGTAGAAATTCTGGTTGAATCGATAGGAATGTCGGACTTGAAAGCGTTTTATAAACACGTTAGAAAAATTGGGAGGTAACAGAATGGCGTCGAGTAATATAGCAAATGGTTGTATCCCTAAAGGTCGATGGTTACACATTATTCCACCAACAATTATTGTATATATTGTAGCTTATATGGATCGAATGAATATTGGCTTTGCTATGGCCGGTGGTATGAATGAAGCTCTTGGTATATCCATGACAGTCTCTGGATTAGCTGCAGGTATTTTCTTTTTTGGCTATATGATTTTACAGATCCCCGGTGGGCATATTGCCGAACATGGTAGTGCGAAAAAGTTTATCATGTGGACTATTGTTGCATGGGGCGGTCTTTCTACGCTGACGGGTTTTGTGCAAAATGAATGGCAGTTACTGACGATGCGCTTTTTACTTGGCGTAGCTGAAGGGGGATTGTGGCCGGCGATTCTTGTTATTATTGGAAATTGGTTTCCTGAGAAGGAGGTTGGTCGCGCGAACGCCTTATTCATGAGTAATTTAGCTATTTCGGCGATCATTACGAATCCACTATCAGGATGGGTCATTACGCATTTTGACTGGCATGGTGTATTTATTGTTGAAGGACTTATTTCAATTGGTTTACTGTTTATCTGGCTTCCGCTTATCAGTGATCGTCCAGAAGAAGCTAAGTGGATTTCCAAGGAAGAAAAAGAATATCTTATCGAAACTTTACGTCGGGAAAGAGAAATTCATCAAAATAATCAATGTCATGCTCCTGTGAGTTATAAAGATTTATTGGTCAATCGCGACAGTTGGATGTTGACAGCCATTTATTTCTGTTATGCTACAGGACAATATGGATTTTTGCTGTGGCTACCAACGATTGTAAAAAACTTAACGAAAATGGGGATGACCAACGTCGGGTTTTTAACAGCTGTTCCCTATTTGGCTGGGTTGATAGGTTTGTACATTTTTGCAATGCTTTCTGACCGCAGTTTAAATCGGCGTTTTTATACATCTATTACGCAATTCGGTTTTGGTATTTGTTTTCTGCTTTCCACGCTATTTCCAGAACATATTTGGGTTTCTTATGGTCTTCTTGTTTTGACAGGTGTTTTTACGAAGGCTGTTTCGAGTAATTTCTGGACTATGCCTGCTTTGCTGTTTCCACCAGGAATTGCGGGTGGGGCCAGAGGAATTATTAATGCCATCGGTAATCTGGGTGGTTTCTTTGGTCCTGTGATGGTTGGATGGTTAACGACGCTTTTTGGTATGACTTTTGGAATTTATTGCTTAGTCTTTTTTTTATTGCTTGGCGGAATATTAACGATGTTTTTACCGGATGTTACGGCAGGCAAGGTAGAGTATTCGGAAGTTTCTGCTAAGCCCGCGCATAACAGATAGGGAGGGATTTAAGTGTTTGAAATCAAAGGAGTCGTGCCACCGCTGATTACACCGATGGACGAAAATGAAAAGTTAGATACAAAAGCACTGCGCAATTTGATTGATTATGTTATTGAAGGCGGGGTTCACGGCGTTTTCGTACTGGGCAGTACAGGCGAATTCTATGGCCTTGATGTTGAAGAAAAAGTGAAGGCTGTAGAAGTGACGATGGAACAAGTCAATGGCCGGGTGCCTGTTTATGTGGGAGCCAGTGCCATTACAACCAAAGAATGTGTGAAGCTGGCCAAACTGGCTAAACAAAA
>NZ_JAHGVE010000053.1 GCF_018835585.1 Pelorhabdus rhamnosifermentans | reverse complement strand
TTGCGTCCAGAGTATGTCGGTAAGTTCTCTATTCAGTCGGCATGGATCAAGAGAACAGCTAAAATAACAACCACACGTAAAGCCATAGTCACAGAAATCGAAAATTTATTAAGCCAGCAAAAGAACGATGATGAAGCCGAACAATTACGGCAGCAGCGCACAGAAATGATCCGGCAACTGTGCGAGGTACACTCTCAGTCTGCTGGACTCAAAACGCCGCTGTTGCCGTGTGACGTTGGCCATTTAGTAGCGGAAGCGCCACTTCCAGAGATATCGGGAATCATCATCCAGGCGTGCCATGATCGGTTGAATTTAGAACAGAAGGCGGCGAGAGAGGCAGCAGCGGTGACAGAACCGCCATTGCCACCGACGCAACCGAGTTTTCAGTCAGGGCCACCACTATTGCCTCCTGCACCGTCGAGCTTTCAATCAGGACCACCGCTAATGCCTGAATTTGTTCCTGTTCCACCGCCACCAATGCCACCTGTGATGCCGTCAACGTGGGACGTTGTACTGAAATTACCAGGGATTACAATTCCACAGGCTAATGGATTTAAAGCGTATCTTGCCAGCAATGGTATGAGCTACGAAGTTATTAGCCAGGAGCCAAGGGGGAATAGATGATGTCAGATGATAAGGAACTTACGGAAAGTCTTGATGAATTTTTAGATTCGCAAGTCATGGATGCGAAAGAACCTCAAAAAAATCAATTTGTAATTGATAACGATGAAAAGGCCGATTGGGCAATACGTCACATTGTTGAATGCCAGCGCAAAAATGAGAGAGTTAAACAATTTGCTCAAAAGCGAATCGAGCTCATAAATAAGTGGCGTGGAATCGTTGAAGATCAAAATAATCGGTCCATTGAATTTTTAATTAGACTGCTACGGCCTTACGCTGAACAGCAGCTTGTTGGTAAGACAAAAACCGTGTCACTGCCCAGTGGTAATGCGAGTTTTCATAAAGTTAATCCGGAATTCTTCATTTCCGGTGAAAAGATTAGCGGCAAAAATAAAACACTGACTGAACGCGTGGAACAACTTGCGCCTGAATTAATTATTACAGAGAAATCAACTGATTGGACTGAATTTAAAAATACGTTGACAGTTATGGAAGACGGGCGAGTAATCAGCGCTACTGGTGAAATTCTAGACTTTATTGAAGCAATTGAATATCCAGATTCGTTGACAGTAAAGGAGCGTAAATAATATATGAAATCACGGTATTTATTAAATCAGGGTGATTTACATCAATTAGGTGTACAAAGTTTGTTCCTACGCCGAAATGGATTTGATATCGAGCAGGTTGACGTATTTTCAGCTGTTGAAACCGAAGATGAATATAACGAAGCGATTGCGCTGTTTTATCAGAATAGAGTGGAGGGCTGGTGGAATTACAGAGACGAGCTCATTAAATACAGAATTTGCACAGAAGATGAATTTAAAAAAGCTTTGCAAGAGTCGGTTGAAAGAAAGAGGCGTGAATAATCATGGCAATGCGTAAAGCAACACGAACAAAAGCAAAATTGCGTCTAGGCATATCGGGGCCTGCTGGTGGAGGGAAAACATTCGGATCACTGCTGGTGGCTTATGGTATTACGTCCGATTGGAATAAAATCTGCGTTATTGACACTGAAAATCACAGCGGGGAGTTATATGCCAACTATAACAAAAGCGGTATTGAAATTGGTGAATTTAATTATATTGAAATTGTTTCGCCTTATACACCTGAAAAATATATAGCAGCTATCCACGAAGCGGAGGATGCTGGAATCGAATGCATTATTATTGACAGCTTGACTCATGCGTGGTCAGGTGAAGGCGGCTTACTGGATAAAAAAGGTCAACTTGAAAAGAAATCAGGAGTCAACAGTTGGACGGCATGGCGAGATATTACTCCTATGCATAATCGCCTGGTTGATTCTATTCTGAATAGCAAAACCCATATGATAGCCACGTTACGGGCAAAAATGGAAACGATTCAAGAAAAAGACGATCACGGAAAAACAATTATTCGCAAGATTGGTATGAATCCTATTCAACGGGATGGCATGGAATATGAGTTTACAACATTTATCGATATTGACCAGAATCATCAGGCAACTACTAGCAAAGACCGTACATCATTATTTGATGGAAAAGTGTTTTCCCTTGGATTTGATGTGGGTAAACAATTGCTTGGCTGGCTTGAAACCGGCATTGATCGGCCAGTACAGCCGCAACAACCAGTAAACGGGTATCCCATGCAAGGACAGCAGCAAGTAGTGCAAACTGTTCAGCCACAACAACCCGCTTACGGATTCCCTAAATATGAACAAGAGATTGTTTATTACATGACAGCTGTATGGGGGAATTTACAAAACTTTGACATTGTTGGTTATATTCAACGAAGCCCTAAGTTTGGCGGTAGGGCACCAGCACAGCTTACTGTCGAGGAATGTTTTGCTTTAATGAATGAGTTTAAGAGTTATGCACAACAAAAAACAGGAGGTCAATAACATATGAATAGCATTGTAATTTCAGGACGGTTTACAGATAATCCAGAATCAAAAACAACTCAAGACGGTAAAGCAATTGCACATTTTAATTTAGCTGACAATTATGGACAAGACAAGGTTAGTTTTTTTCGATGCTCAGCATTTGGGAAAACGGCTGAACTAATTTTAAGTTCTTGTCAGAAAGGTCATAAGTTAGTTATTTCAGGCCGTATGGAAGAACAGCAATGGACCGATAACACTGGTCAAAAACAACGGGCTTGGCAATGTAATGTAAATACGATTGATTTTGTTGAACCGAAAGGTTCCGCTCCACAAACAACAACAGCGGCTAATACTGGTTATGGAACGCCACCTGCACCTCAAGGATACGGCGCACCTCCAGCGCCAAACCCTGCCCCAACTGGTCCACAGTACGCAGCTCCACCAGTTGCACAGCCTCCTGCGGCAGCACCGCAAATTCAATTTGATCCGCAGGGAAACCAGTGGCAAGTTATTAACGGTGCTTGGCAAATGATTAAACCTGCTGCACCACCAACCGCTCCTGGTGCGATGACATTTCCACCAGCTGGATCGAATACACCGTTTTAATAAAACAACACATTGCCCGTCTGATTGGATTTGGACGGGCTACCTTTTACCCATTTAGAGGTGATTTTAGTGTTTGAACTTAGACCTTATCAAGAAATGCTAATCGATGGCTGTCGGATAGAATTTCAAAACAACCTTAAACGGACTTGTATAGTCGCGCCATGTGGAGCAGGCAAGACAATAATTATGGCATGGATGAGTGCACAGGCAAGGTTAAAAGGTAATCGTACATTGTTCGTGGTTCACAGGAAAGAGCTCATTGATCAATCATCAAAAACATTTAACAAATTAAATATTCCGCA
This sequence comes from Pelorhabdus rhamnosifermentans, assembly GCF_018835585.1. Taxonomy (NCBI): domain Bacteria; kingdom Bacillati; phylum Bacillota; class Negativicutes; order Selenomonadales; family Sporomusaceae; genus Pelorhabdus; species Pelorhabdus rhamnosifermentans. The sequence goes on along the minus strand of NZ_JAHGVE010000053.1, from coordinate 5,520 downwards.
CGGAATTATTGCACCTGGTTATCCATCAGCGTTGAATGAACCTATTCAGATCGGCAGTATTCAAACGGTAGTCAGGCGAATTGAACGCATACCAAAACCACAGCTGATCATCCTTGATGAAGCTCACCATGCTACGGCAGCAACGTGGAGAAAATTACTTGCAGCATATCCTGATGCCATGGTTGTTGGATTAACAGCCACACCAGCGCGAATGGGTGGCCAAGGATTGGGCGATATATTTGAATCTCTCATTATGGGGCCAAGCGTCAAAGAGTTAGTTGCTGCTGGAAATCTATCACCCTACCGTTATTATGCACCGCCTGTCGCAGCTGATTTGGATGGGCTGAAAGTGGTCTACGGAGATTTTAAGCAGTCAGACGTTTCTATGAGAATGGACAAGTCCGAAATCATTGGTGACTTGATTAAGAAATATCAAGAATTGGCGCCAGGGGCGAGAGCCGTTTGTTATTGTTCCAGCGTAGCACATAGCCAACACACGGCAGAAATGTTTCGTCAAGCAGGTATTCCAGCACTTCACATTGACGGTGAAACGCCTACTATAACCCGTGACGCGGCAATCAATGAGTTTAAAAATGGCAGTATTAAAATAATCTGTAATGTTGATTTGATTAGCGAGGGTTTTGATGTTCCTGCCATGGAGGCCGTTATATTGGCCAGGCCAACACAGTCATTGACATTATTTATTCAGCAATCAATGAGAGCCATGCGGCGAGACGATAACAATCCCGATAAAGTGGCCGTCATAATTGATCATGTTGGAAATGTCTATAGGCACGGTTTGCCTGATGAAGATCGTTCATGGTCTCTTGAGGGGAAGAAGAAAAAGCCCACAGAAAAACGCGAGTTTCCTATGAAGATATGTCCAAAATGTTTTGGAGCTCACAGGCCTGCACCTGAATGCCCATATTGCCATCACGTTTATAAAGTCGAACAGAAAGCTGAAATTGAACAGCGTGATGGTGAACTGGCTGAAGTAATTGAGTTGGAGAAGAAACGCAAAAAAGAAGAAGTCCGGAAGGCTAGAAACGTGGTGACTTTGGAGCAGATTGCTATGCAGAGGGGATATGCACCCGGCTGGATTGTAAAGCAATGTGAATTAAAAAGAATACCATTTGGAAGGAAATGAGTGTTTTGGAGATATCTGTACTCATTGGAGCAAGAACAGAGCATGAGAAAAAACAACGTAGGGAAGAAGTTTGCCAGGCGCAAAATTTTGACGAACTCAAGAAAATAGCCGTTCGACACGGCTATACCAACAGTTGGATTTGTAAAATGTGCGAACTGAAGCGAATACCGTTTGGAGGTCAAGAATAATGCGTTTTATTAGAAACACGGTTACAGCCGTTATGAAAATAGCAGTACTGCTGGTAATTGTAGTTACGCAATGTGGTTATACATTTGTGACGGAAACGTACACCGTAACTACCACAGACACGTTGCAGTCGATTGCAGAACGTTTTATCACGAAGAATACCGGAACTGTCCGGAAGATTGATGAGTTTGAAGAGGGGATCCGCGAACTGAATTTTGATGTGATCGGAAATGGGGACGTACGGAAGGGTGAAACATTGAAAATCACTTACTGGGAGGCTGATTGAAATGGCAGGACGTAAAGGATATGCAGTAGTACGGTGTAGCTGCGGAGCGGATCGGGCCAGGTGGGAGCATTGGAACAGGCAACAGGGTAAGAAGAAGAAAGAGGAAGATAGGCAAGTCGGGATATTTGCGGCGATGCTGAAAAAGATGGAGGCGAGGACGTGAGTGAAGACCATAGATATTCAAATCATTAACGATGATTGTATCCGGGCATTGCGTAGATTGTCTGCTAAAAGTATTCATTGCTGCGTAACATCGCCGCCGTATTGGGGATTACGTGATTATGGTGTTGTCGGTCAGATGGGGCTTGAAGAAACACCGGAAGAGTATATAGCGAAAATGGTTCAGGCATTTCGAGAAGTATGGCGAGTACTGCGGGATGATGGAACGCTGTGGCTGAATCTTGGAGATAGTTACGCTACTGGAACAAAAGCAGAACGCCAACAAAGCAAAAACCCCGGAGTAGGGGCAAACAATCTCGCTGCGCAAAACAGTGTTCGCCGTATTGGAACCCCAAAAGGGTTAAAAACAAAGGACCTTGTTGGTATTCCGTGGATGGTAGCGTTTGCACTTCGTGCTGATGGTTGGTATTTGAGGTCAGACATCATATGGGCAAAATCAAACCCAATGCCTGAGAGCGTTACAGATCGACCAACAAAAGCACATGAGTATATATTCTTGCTGAGTAAGTCAGCAAATTATTATTACGATGCGGAAGCAATTGCCGAACCTGTGACAAAAAGCACTGTAAAAAGGCTAAACCAAGATGTTGAACATCAAATTGGATCAGCTAGGGTGCTGGACAAAACCAACGGGAATATGAAAGCAGTTGCACCTAGATTTGGAGGAAATAAATATACTCGAGATCCTGATGCCTTTTATAGAACAAAGTCAGGAAATATTTATGAATATCACGATAAGCGCAACAAACGCACAGTCTGGACCGTAGCGACTAAGCCATACAAAGAAGCGCATTTTGCTACGTATCCGCCTGAATTGATTGAGCCTTGTATATTGGCAGGTTGCCCAGTTGGCGGTATTGTATTAGATCCGTTCGTGGGATCAGGGACCACGCTGGAAGTTGCGGCGAAGCTAGGTCGGAATTCCGTTGGGATAGAGTTGAATCCCGATTATATAAATCTGATTGAGAAGCGGGTAAAGCCATATAGGGAGCAAGGAATATTGTTTGCATGATTTTAAAACAACTCAAACAAAGGAGGCGTGAACGTTGGGTAACACTAATCAGAAGCGTTGTGGATCATGTCAATATTCAAAAGTAATATCCCCAAATGGTAGAATAAAATATTGTCTAATCCATAAAGAACAAGTTTCAGCAGGACGTACTGCTTGCGAAAAACATAAACGGCAGGGGGCGTGAACGTGGCACTAAAAATGTTCAGCCTCTTCAGCGGCATAGGCGGTATAGATTTGGCAGCGCAATGGGCCGGGATTGAGACAGTAGCCTTTTGTGAAAAAAATCCATTTTGTCAGAAGGTACTAGAAAAGCATTGGCCCGATGTTCCGATATTTGAAGATATACGAAAGCTTAACAAGGAGGTGCTAGAAAATGCAGGAATCAGCGGAATTGACATTGTGGCCGGCGGATATCCTTGCCAACCATACAGTCTTACCGGGGAGCGAAAAGGCGAAGAAGATGACCGTGCACTCTGGCCTTATATGCGCGACCTTATACAAGAAGTCAGGCCCACTTGGGTTATTGGTGAGAATGTTACTGGGCACGTATCCTTGGGGCTCGATAGTGTGTTATCTGACTTGGAAAATATCAATTACGCCGCGCAACCATTTATTATTCCAGCTGCAGGCGTCGGTGCCAGACATATACGAGAAAGAGTTTTTACTGTTGCCAACACCAATAGCTTCGGACTACAGGGGGGGAAGAACGATAGAAGCATCCAAGAGGGTTGGCAGAAACGAAAGAAACAACTTCAGGGATTATTGCAGGCAGATATACGGGTGGACGTATCCACATCCAGAGTTTATGGAAAACCTAATGGGATTCCCAGCAGGGTGGACAGATGTAAGTCAGTAGGCAACGCAGTTAATCCTTATCAGATATATCCGATATTAGCGGCAATAGTTGAAATAGAAAAAGCCAGGACCTGCTAGGCCTTGGATGAAGAAGTAATAGCGCTTATATAATGCCTTGAAAATCGGCTTTTATGCATGGAAAAGCCAGAGCTATATATCTGGTAAGAAAATAGCTCTGGCAATTCATTAGGAAAATGGACAGGTTTTCCGTTTATATGATGTCCGAAGGTAACAATATTATACATGGAAAAGCCAGAGCCCACCTGACCAGGTAACTCTGGCAATCCATAGGTAAATACGGAGTGGCTAGCGGGCACTAGCCATTTATAGAATACCCGAAGATAAAAATATTATGTGGAGGGGTTAACATGAGTAGAAGTAGTTTATGGGTTATGGATAAAAATTTTAATGGTGAAGAGTTAAAGGAGTTTTCTAATTCATGGTGGTTTGCACCTGTAGCTTGGGACATTTTGCTTAATAAATATATTCCTAGTAAACCATGGGAAGAAAAAAAGCATTACGTAACCGCGGCAATGTTTGATGATAAATTATTTAATAAATTAAACGAAAAAATTAACGAGTCAGACACTCAAGAGGATAGGATACTTTGGGAAGCTGGCAATCAACAAGTTTTCTTCACTAAAGATAAAGAATTTGTGGCTGAGTGCATTACTAGGTTTTTAACAACAAACTCTGAATTAGCAACTGATTTAGGCGGTCATATTTACACCAGATTTGCCGAAGTCGCGGCTGAAATACGACAGCTTGACGAAAAACAATATCCGTATTTTATACTGAAAAATACTAGCTGTGATGACAATGTTGAATTTTGGTTTGATAAATACAATGATGAAACAGAAGAATGTGAACCTTGCACATTGAAAGATTGGGATAAATTTTTAACCGAATTTGTAGTTATTGAAAGCGATAAGATAGTCAACTTTATCAGCAATGTTGATTATTTCGGGGATAAAGCGGCAGGTGAGCAATCATGAGGAAGCATAAATTCAGGGCGTGGGACGAAGAAAATAAAGTTATGATTCCTTGGGATCAATTGAAATTTGATAAAGACCCATCAGAAGAAATAGTCGTGTATCGACAGGTCAGTGCTGGTGAATGGGAAGGAATAGAACCAGAACTGATGGAGTATACGGGCCTAAAGGATAAAAACGGCGCGGAAGGCTGCCAAGATGATATTTTGGATACTCACGTAGGCAAAGCGGTTATAAAGCTTGGGAAATATGGTGGTACAGGAGATATTGAGCATTATAACGTCGGATTTTATGTTGATTTTTTGGATCGTTTTACAAATAGTGCATACCGCCATGAGCTTGGATATTGGTTGCCGCAATCGGTTATTATCGGCAACATCCACGACAATCCCGAACTGCTGGCAGGTAAGCAATCATGAAAACATATGAGTTAAGCAATAACGAGTTAAGAACAAAATATATTGTTGGATTAACAGCTTTAATTCTTGGAGCACTGTTTAACTTTGCTGAGACTTGGTATTTCGGGTGGAATATGACAGCAAAATCCCCAGCAGAAATGATCTGCGATTATATTTCTGAAATTATGATGATTAGTGGTTTTTTGATAGTTATTTATGTAAATGTATTTGGAAAGCGTGGACAATCATGATTCCCTGTTGGGTAGCAATACTGGCGCTGTTTGTGGGATCAACTGTTGGATGCATTATTATGGCGATTTTTGCAGCTAGACGTGATGATTGCGACGGTTGTCTGTTGATTGAAAAATTGATTGATGAGGAGGACAAAAAATGATACCTGGATTAATTGTAAATGAGATAAGCAAAGACCTCAAATCGTCAGCAATGCCATCACCAATGGTCCA
>NZ_JAHGVE010000052.1 GCF_018835585.1 Pelorhabdus rhamnosifermentans | reverse complement strand
CCATGTCTGAAGCGTTAGTACTCGCAAGTAAAGTGGGCGTAGAACCGGAATTGGTATACAAAGCCATTCGAGGCGGATTGGCAGGAAGTACCGTACTAGATGCGAAGGCACCGCTTGTAATGGATCGTAAATTTGACCCAGGCTTCCGCATCAATCTTCACATCAAAGACCTGAACAATGTACTCGAAACTTCGCATGAAGTGGGAGTGCCATTGCCGCTGACGGCAGCTGTCATGGAAATGATGCAGGCATTGAAAGTAGATGGAATGGGAAATGAAGATCATTGCAGTTTGGCAAAATATTATGAAAAAATGGCTAATGTTGAAGTCAAACGGTAATTGATAAAAAAATATAGAGCCTCTTATCTTTTGATAAGAGGTTTTGTTTTCAATCTATTTCATTATGAACAGACAGAGGAGAGTAATTATGGAATATTATTGTACGGGATCTAAGATTGTATTGCGTTTAGATAAAGGCGAAGAAATTTTGGCAACGCTCACTCTGTTTTGTCAGCAGCATAACATAAAATTAGCTACTGTCACAGGCATTGGTGCGATTAACAAGGCCAGTATCGGTGTTTTTATGCAAGATACAAAAGAATATCATTCTACGGAATTGACAGGAAATATGGAAATTACAAGTCTTATGGGCAATATTTCTCAAAAAGAAGGGGAAGTTTATCTCCATTTGCACATCAATTTGGCTGATGAAACATATCAAGTTCGTGGCGGACACTTAAATGCTGCTTGGGTTGGGGCTACAGGAGAATTGGTTATGGATATTATCGATGGTCAAGTGGAACGCGAATATAGTACGGAAATTGGTCTTAATCTCATGAAGTTTGTGTCTGAATCTGCATAAGTGGCTAAAATAGTTGCCAAGGACTGGTAGGTGCTATACACTTTAAGTAAATAGAATAAACAGATAGATAGGACGTGACAAAAACATGCGAATTGTAGTTGCTCCGGATTCATTTAAAGGAAGCTTGTCGGCCATGGACGTGGCGAGTGCCATGGAAAAGGGAATTCATGCTGTTTTCCCGGAGGCCCAGGTAAGTAAGGTACCTATCGCTGATGGTGGCGAGGGAACTGTAGAAGCGCTAGTTGCTGCTACAGGAGGACGTATTATTCATCAACAAGTGATGGGGCCGCTTGGCGATAGAACACAAGCAAGCTGGGGTCTATTGGGCGATGGCGAAACAGCGGTGATTGAAATGGCTGCTGCCTCAGGGATCACACTGATACCGGCAGAAAAACGCAATCCGCGAGTGGCTACAACGTATGGTACAGGCCAATTGATTCAAGCAGCACTCGATCAAGGAATCAAAAAGATTATTATTGGTATTGGCGGCAGCGCCACGAATGATGGCGGTGCCGGTATGGCTCAGGCATTGGGGGTAAAATTTCTTGATGTTAATGGACAAGAATTGTCCTATGGTGGAGCTGCTCTTGCTCAGCTTGAAACAATGGATACAACTCATATCGATTCTCGGTTGGCCGAGACAACCATATTAGTAGCCAGTGATGTGGATAATCCTCTGTGTGGCGATCATGGCGCGTCTGCTGTGTATGGCCCGCAAAAAGGAGCTACACCAGAAATTGTGGCTGAACTTGATCAAGCGTTGAAGCATTATGCTGAAGTAGCAAAAAAAGTTATCGGTAAAGATGTGCTCAATCTTCCGGGAGCCGGAGCAGCTGGCGGACTGGGTGCGGGATTAATGATTTTTACACAGGCAAAGCTTCGCCCTGGTGTTGAAATTGTTCTAGAAGCCTGTGACTTTAGTAATACAGTAAAACACGCTGACTTAGTTATGACTGGGGAAGGCAATACGGATTTCCAAACAGCGCATGGAAAAGCGCCTGTTGGCATTGCTCAAATAGCGAAGCAATATGGTGTACCTGTCGTTTGTTTGTCAGGTGGTTTAGGGAAGGGCTGTGATGATGTGCTGAGAAAAGGCATTGATGCCTTAATGGGCACAGTACCGCGGCCTATGGAACTTACAGAATGCATGGCTCAGGCAGGAGAATTGCTTCAGGAAGCAGCAGCGAGAGTTTGCCGCCTTATTCAAGTGGGCTTCGATGTATCCAGTAGAAATCGATAAACAGACAGAATCTACTATTCCACTTTGAAGAAAGTATGCTCACAAAGAATTTTATGTGAGCATGTTTTGATATGACGTTATCGAATAGGAGAAAATCGGCGATGGAAAACTCAGAGATTCATGTTATTTATGGTTCCAATCCGGCCCAAATGACTTATGACCTTTTGGATAAAACTGAGCTTGCTAAAGAGCTTGATCCCGATATGTATATTGGGATCAAACCTAATCTTGTTGTGGCGAAAAAGGCTAGTGAGGGAGCTACGACATCCCCTGAGATTGTGGAAGGTGTTATTCGTTATTTACATAACCATGGGATGAAACATATTGCGATTATGGAAGGTTCCTGGGTTGGTGACAATACGAAACGAGCATTTCAGGTTTGTGGCTACGAAACACTTTCTAAGAAATATGACGTTCCTTTATATGATTTAAAAGACGATGATTTCGTTGTTAAACAAGTAGAAGGACTTTCAATGAAAGTTTGTAAAAAACCACTTGAAGTGGATTTTCTAATTAATATTCCTGTGCTAAAAGCACATTGTCAAACACTGATGACTTGTTCGTTAAAAAATATGAAGGGCTGTTTGCCTGACAGTGAAAAACGCCACTTTCATAGTCTGGGACTTCATAAACCAATTGGTTATTTAGGTAAGGTGTTAAAAGGCGATCTGATTATTGTTGATTCTATTGCAGGTGATCTGACTTTTGAAGAAGGCGGAAATCCCGTGCAAATGGATCGCATTATGGTCGGAAAAGATCCAGTGCTTGTGGATACTTATGCCGCTGCTTTGCTCGGATATTCGAAAGAAGATATTGAGTATATTGATATTGCCGAGCGGGTGGGTGTGGGTTCAACCAATCTTCAGGGGGCGCAAATTGTTGAATATAATATTGGATTAAAAAATGGCACACAATTTAAACCTTCCAATAAGGCAAAGCGGTTGGGGCAAAAGGTTGTGGCTAAAGAAGCCTGTTCTGCTTGTTACGGTACTTTGATTCATGCGCTGCAACGATTGGATGAGAAAGGTCAATTAAAATTTTTGCACTCCTCTCTCTGTATTGGTCAGGGCTTTCGTGGACAGACAGCCGATGGGTTGGGGATTGGTCAATGTACGAGTCAATGCCAGAAACATGTTGCGGGATGTCCGCCGACAGGGAAAAGTATTGTGGATTTTTTGGAAGGTCAATTGCATCAATAGCACAAAGAGTGCATGCATAGGTCATGCACTCTTTGTGCTATTGACAATGTGTAGAATGATATGTAAAATGTGAACTGTGAAATTTCACAGAATTCATTGGACAATACGGGAATGTGCGGAGGGCTTATGTTTGATAATCTTACAGATCTACCACTTTGTTTAGGATTAAATGATCAAGTTTATGATGTATTGAAAGACGCCATTTTGCAGCATAAATTGCAGTCTGGATCGAAATTGGATGTAAATTTGTTAGCTAAGAAGTGGAAAATAAGTCGGACTCCAGTGAATGATGCCATTCAACGCTTAATGATGGAGGGGCTGGTTTCGGTTATACCGCGTCGGGGGACATTTGTTGCTAGCATTGCTTTGGAGGATATTCTGCAACTTTTAGATGTTCGACTCATGTTTGAGTTACGTACAGCTGAATTGATCATAGAGAATATGCGTGTAGAACAGTTGCATGAATTAAAGCAGCTTTTGATTACCTTGGATAATTTACTTCAAAATGCTACGGTGGATTATATTCAGTATGGTCAACTGGACATGGAATTTCACTCACTGCCTGTCATGTGGACAAATAATCAAAGACTATATCAAATTTATCAAGCCCAGAATTTTCAGTGGTATATGACACGTGTTTGGAAGTCATCAGCAGGACAAATGGAACATTGGGCGATCTTTCAAGCCTATGAATCTCGTTCTTTAGATGCAGTTCAACAGGCTATTACGAAGCATATTGAGGCTGGAAAAGCCAGCGTTATTGAACGTAATAAGAAAGAGTGTTAAACTTTTCTTAGTATTAGCGATTCATAGAAGGAACTCAGCAATTGTTAACTGCCGCGTTACCTAAAAAATCATATTCAAAAGTTTTTTCAGGAATAGATTAAGCAGAGAAATCAGAACTTACATCACTTGATGTAAGTTTTTTTGTTAAAATAAAAGTACGACGACAGTCAAATCATACTGAGGATTGAACTTGATAAAATAGGTGGGATAAAATGAAAAGGATTGTTTTTATTGCTCCCTATCAAGAAATTTTAAAATCTGGAGAGCAGATTATTAAAAAATTAGACTTTATCGACAAAGTTGATTGTATTTTGGGCGATTTAACACGAGGAATCGCGATTGCCAGGCAGGCTGAACGGAATGGAGCCGATGTGATTGTGACACGCGGCGGTACGGCTGAACTAATTACGAATGCGGGTATTCAGGTGCCTGTTGTTGAAATTCCAATTACATTTCAGGATTTGGCAGAAGCTCTATTAGCGGCTAAGGCAATTACTAAACAGGAAAAACCTAAGATTGCTGTCATGGCCTTTCAAAACATGATACGCAGTATTGAGGTTTTTGCCAAGGTTATGGATGTCCAAATCATGGTTTATTTACTAAGATCGGAGGAAGAAATAGCTTCTACTGTTGAAAAAGCCTTGCGTGATCACCCGGATATTTTAATCGGAGGTATGCACACGACCGAAATTGCTGAGCGTAAGGGAATGAGAACGATTTTTTTAACTTCTGGCGAGGAATCATTCCGGACCGCTTTCTTGCAGGCTGAAAAAGTATCCTATGCTCGCCGACTAGAAAAGGAACGGATGAAAAAATTTCGCGTATTAGTTGATTACTCAGTCCAAGGTATTTTGAGCATTGATGGTCATAAGCGTATTGAAATCATGAATACTGCAGCCGAACGACTGTTGGGCCGTCCTTTGAAACAGGTTCAAGGAAAGAGTTTAGAAAAATTATGTCCAGACTTGCTATTGGATAATTGCTTACGGGAAGGACAAGTATATCGGGGTAAATTGGTTCAGATTCAGGGTCGAAAGTTTATGGCGAATGTTATTCCTATTGATATTGATGGGAATATTACGGGGGCTATGATTACACTTGAAGATGTTAGTCAAATCGTAGAAATGGAAGCCACGATTCGTAAGGAAAACTATAAAAAGGGTTTATCAGCACAATATCATCTAAGTGATATTATCGGGGGTTCACCACAAATTATGTCAGTTAAGCAAATTGCTGAAGATTATGCAGGTATTGATGCAACTGTGTTGATTCTGGGGGCGTCAGGGACGGGGAAGGAGTTATTCGCTCAAGGTATTCATAATGCCAGCAGACGAAAAAAACGTCCATTTGTTGCCGTCAATTGTGGAGCTATTCCGTCAAGCTTATTGGAAAGTGAATTGTTTGGATATGTCGAAGGTGCATTTACGGGAGCGAATAAAAAAGGGAAAGCGGGTTTTTTTGAGTTAGCTCATGGCGGAACAATTTTTTTGGATGAAATCGGAGAAATGGATAAAGTGGCTCAGATGGCATTATTGCGTGTGATTCAAGAAAGACGGATTATGAGATTAGGTGATGATAAATATTTGCCTGTTGATATTAGAATTATTGCAGCGACGAATAAGAATCTTAGTCAATTAGTTACCAAGGGAGATTTTCGGGAGGACCTTTATTATCGAATCAATGTACTTCCGATTCAAGTCCCTTCTCTTAAAGAACGTCGTGGTGACGCAGGTATTCTTGCTGAACATTTTATCGGAATGTATAATCAGCTGTTTCAGCGCGAAGTGATTTTGGATAAGAAAGCGAAGGAACTGGTGAACACCTATGAATGGCCTGGAAATATCCGGCAACTTCGCAATGTTATGGAACGGCTAGTGATTGTAGCGAAAGAAAAGGTTGTGTCGTCTAATTTTTTAGAAAACCTGTTTGATGTTCCGGCGGAGGCGGCTTTGAAAGGGGATTCTTTGAATATTGCCGAGAATGATTGTTCTGAGCGGGCAAAGATTTTGCATGTTTTAGAGGAAACAAATTATAATCAGAAAGAAGCTTCAAAGAGGTTAGGGATAAATCGTAGTACACTGTATCGCAAATTAAAATCACTTGGTATTCATCTGAAAAGGACTTGCACTACATAATGCAATTTGTGGACATAATAGTAAACTCGCAATAAATCTTGCGAGTTTTATTTTGCAATTTTTGAGATACTCATTTTCTGAACAAATTTGGTGCGCAACACATGGGGATGATTGCAACTATTGTTGCAATCATCCCCATGTTTATATTTGATACTGAGACTATTTTTTGTTGTTTTATTTAATTAATTAGGAAATTATGCACAAATTAAAGCTCAAATAACATAGCAAGTCGCAGTTATAAATTTAAATTTACTATTGGCATGAATATTGCAAATAGTAATATTGTTTGAAAAATCACAATAAACGGAAGCGCAAACTAATTTGTGATATGAAAGGGGATTTATATGGGATTATTTATTGTCGGAATCGGTGTTATTTTACTTTTGCTCTTAATGGTAGTTCTTAAGTTTGACGGCTTTATTTCATTAATTTTGGTATCATTGGTTGTCGGTTTTCTTGAAGGTATGCCTTTACACAATATTACAGCATCCATTTATAAAGGAATAGGAAGTCAGCTAAATAGTTTAATTCTTATTCTTGCTTTTGGAGCGATGCTCGGCAAGCTTCTTGCAGATTCCGGGGCTGCCCAGCGTATTGCGACGACATTTATCAATAAGTTTGGGAGAAAAAATGTTCAATGGGCAATGATTCTTACTTCTATTATCGTTGGTATTACTATGTTTTTTGAAGCGGGATTTATTGTTTTAATTCCTATTATCTATACTATTGTTGCTGAAACTGGTTTGTCACTCATGTATGTTGGTTTACCTGCAGTGATTGGGTTATCAACAACGCATAGTTTTTTACCTCCTCACCCGGGACCGGCAGCAGTAGCTACGATCTTCGGGGCTGACATGGGGCAAACCTTATTATTAGGGCTTCTCGTCGCTGTTCCGGCAGCCGTGATTGTAGGAGTATTCTATTCAAGAACTGACTTTGTGCTGAGTGCTAAAGCGTCAATTCCTGAAGGACTCGTTACATCTAAGATTTTTAAAGAGGAAGAAATGCCGGGCTTTGGCATAAGCCTATTGTCTGCGTTAATTCCTGTAATATTAATGGCTATTAGTACTTGTGGTGCTCTGGTACTGTCTAAAAAAGATCCTGTTATGTTATATCTTCAGTTTTTTGGAGATGCACCAATTGCTTTGCTTATTAGCGTTCTTATCAGTATGTTTACACTAGGTATTCAACGTGGTAAAAAGTTAAACGAAATTGTTCCGAGTATGGGTGCTTCTATAAAGTCTATAGCCATGATTATTTTAGTTATTGCTGCCGGTGGCGCATTTAAGCAAGTCATTGTCGATGCAGGAGTAGGTAATGCGATCACAGCGTTGACCAAAGGATTAGATATTTCTCCAATCGTTCTTGCTTGGGTCATTGCTGCAAGTCTAAGAATTGCGGTAGGTTCAGCGACCGTTGCTATTACTACCGCTTCAGGAATTGTTTTACCTTTAGTTCAAGCGAGTGGAATCAGCCCGGAATTAATGGTTCTTGCCACATCTTCAGGCAGTATTTTTGCTTCTCATGTTAACGACCCGGGTTTCTGGATGTTTAAGGAATATTTCAATATTCCACTTGCTCAAGCCATTAAGGTCAGAACGACATATACTTGTATATTATCGGTGCTTGGTTTAATCGGGATACTTATTTTACATCAATTTATTTGATTAAAAAGGTAATGAAACGTCAAGCAAATACACAATAAATATTGACGGTTTAGAAAATGAGTCTTTGTTTCATTTAACGTATATTGTAAATAGCTTTTTTGAGATTGATCGAATACTTGTTTTTTGATTGGCACAATATTTGCATCAATATATATCGTAAAAACAATATGATTATCTATTAGATATGAATCAGGAGTGATTATTAATGAGTATTCAGTCAAAAAAATCTAGTACACCTGTGATTACAGATATGCAGGTAGTTCCGGTTGCTGGGCAGGACAGTATGCTGCTTAATCTAAGCGGAGCGCATTCACCATTTTTCACCCGCAATATTGTGATTATGAAAGATAATGCGGGTCATACTGGTGTGGGTGAAGTTCCAGGTGGTGAGAAGATTCGACAAACGTTGGAAGATGCAAAAAGTCAGGTAATGGGACAGTCAATTGGAAATTACAACAACGTTCTTAATCGTGTACGCAATCAGTTTGCCGACCGTGATTCGGAAGGCCGCGGTCTTCAGACATTTGATTTGCGTACGACTATCCATGTTTTGACTGCGCTGGAAGCGGCGTTACTGGATCTTTTAGGTCAATTTCTGGATGTTCCTGTTGCCGCATTATTGGGGCAAGGTCAGCAACGAGAAAAAGTAGAGATGTTGGGGTATTTGTTTTTTGTAGGTGATCGAAATAAGACGGATTTACCTTACCTCAGTGCACCGAATGAAAAAGATGATTGGCTGAGACTTCGTCATGAGGAGGCATTATCAGCGGAGAAAGTGGTTTGTTTGGCCGAAGCGGCCCATGCACGTTATGGGTTTAATGATTTTAAGCTAAAAGGCGGAGTATTACGCGGGGACGAGGAAATGGAAGTTGTTACGGCGTTGGCCGAGCATTTTCCTAAGGCACGCATTACACTGGATCCGAATGGGGCTTGGCCATTGGATGAGGCGATTCGTTTGTGCAAAAATAAGAATCATATTCTTGCTTATGCGGAAGATCCTTGTGGAGCCGAAAATGGCTATTCAGGACGTGAGATTATGGCGGAATTCCGTCGGGCTACAGGACTACCGACGGCAACAAATATGATTTCTACAGATTGGCGGCAAATGGGGCATACCATTCAATTGCATTCGGTTGATATTCCTTTGGCCGATCCACATTTTTGGACGATGCAAGGATCGATACGTGTAGCTCAGATGTGTCATGAATGGGGACTTACGTGGGGATCTCATTCGAATAATCATTTTGATATTTCTTTGGCCATGTTTACACATGTGGGAGCGGCGGCACCTGGTAAAATTGCTGCGTTAGATACGCATTGGATCTGGCAGGAAAATCAGGAAAGGTTAACTAAAGAGCCATTTCAAATTAAAGAGGGGATGGTTGCTGTTCCTGATAGATCCGGGCTGGGTGTGGAAATTGATATGGCTCAAGTTGAAAAAGCCAACAAACTTTACAATCAGCATTGTTTAGGTGCTCGTAATGATGCTACGGCGATGCAATATTTAATTCCTGGTTGGAAGTTTGACAATAAAAAACCTTGTTTGGTTCGGTAAGATAGGCGACGCTATGAATATGGAACTGGGCGAGGTTAAATATCATTACAGGCGTGAATATGTCGGCAGGGTTGGTTGAAAAATTAGCCGATGTGCCGAATATTGTGGGAGCAAAAGATACTA
>NZ_JAHGVE010000051.1 GCF_018835585.1 Pelorhabdus rhamnosifermentans | reverse complement strand
TCATAGTGACATTTTCTCACGATAGTCTACATAGTGACATTATCACAAGTTAAACACAAAAAGATGATGAAAGTACTTGCCAAGGAGAGGACAATCAGATATAATATAAAAGTGCCTTGTGAGTAGCAAGCACTGAATCAAAATAAATTTTACATGGGGTTATAGCTCAGCTGGTTAGAGCGCATCGTTGACATCGATGAGGTCGGGGATTCGAGTTCCTTTAACCCCACCATAAAAAACGCAGTAAAATCAAGGTTTCCGGGGCTTTTCACCTGGGAGTTTTTTTTGCCTTTTAGGCGTTTTGACAGCAACCTGACAGCAACCCGGATTTATTGCTGTCAAAAACTGACCTATCTTTTCAGCGGCATCATGCTGGCCTTGCTCTGTAGCATGGGTATATCTTCTTGTAGCACGTGCGTCTTTATGCCCTAGCTGAGCTTGTATCAAACGAGTGTGAATGTTAAACTGGCGAAAAAATGAATTTAAGGCAGACGATGCAAGTCGCCAGCATATTAACCCTTAGAAACAGAATAAGCAAAGTACCGATACCTAAAATTTTGGTAGTTGATGAGTGTCAGCACCTTGTGAGCCATACATGGAAAGAGGTAGCTGATTACTACAGCGAGCAAGGAACGATCATTCTGGGTTTAAGTGCTACGCCAAAGCGGCTTTCAGGCGAATCACTCAAAGAATGTTTTGATGTGATGGTGCAGGGCCCATTAATTAAAGAACTGATTGATACTTATTATCGTGACAGTCGTGAAATTATTGAAAAGCTAACCTCTTTAATTTTCGGCATTGACGGGCTATCGTCCATGCGAAAAAGATGACAGTGACGTGATAAAACGAATGTGATAAAATGATATTAGTAAAATTTATAAATATCAAACAACCGCCTATCTTTGGATAGGCGGCTTTAATTATTATGTCGAGATTACATAACATTAGGACAGTTAAGAGCATATATTATATTAGATTTATGATGATGAGGGGGAAAACCATGATTAATTTTGTAATAGGAGTCTGCGTCGGTTACTTTTGCAGACCTGCTGTTGCTATTGTCATTAATTTCATTACGGACACTTGGAAAAAATATCAGTCAAGTAAATCAAATAACTCTCAATAGTAATAATCGTCGGAATATTTATTGAGGACATGGTAGTGACCACTACGGCACTGACCATTTTGATAGCCGTCCATTTGGGCGGCTTAATTTTATTGTAAATATTAAGAAGGAGATTTTTGACAAATAAAGAATTAATATAGTGTTTTAGGTGATTATTGGCAGCAAATATTGAAGCAATCTCAGGGGAAAAAATCAAATTACCAAAACACCTACAGGAGGTGTACAAGTATGGGGGTTTGATTTTGAATTCTTACAAGATGTTGTTTCTTTAATTGCCACTATGTTGGGAATCGCAAAAACATTAATTTGGTTTGAAAACTGGCGGAAAACTAAAAAAAGTTATCACACACCCAAGCATATAAGACGATAGCGATTTTACCGGAGCGTCCTATGGGCGCTTAATTTTATGTCTGTTATGAAGGAAAACATTTCCTTTTACCGAAGAATGTTAGAAAATGGTAAAGAGGAAGTGCGAAAGCAATGATACTAAGCGATTTAGGTTTTAACATTTTGGTAGCGATGTATGAGGGACAACAAAAGAAAAATCCTGATATGTCCAATATACATCCTGGAAAGTTCTTAATGCCAATGAAAACATTTGCTGTAGCTATTCAAGAATTACAAGAGAGTGGCCTTATTAAAGGGGCTGTTATAGTAGACGGTGGAGCTAAATCAGGTCCGTTTTTTGCATTGGTAAATAGCGCAACTATTACACTACTTGGCGAGAATGTTATATGCGAAAAGAGTAAAATTTAGTTTAAAACATAAATAACATCAATGTAATAAGCGTCCTCAGGGGCGCTTTTATTTACTATTAAATAGCAGGGAACTTTTTTCTTTTATTGAATAATGTATGAAAATGGTAAGAGGGAGATGTTTGACATGGCAGTTAGCTTTATTCAAATTTGGTGGAGCATCGACATGAAAGAACAAATAATTATTTCTAAAGGTGATTTTGTATTACTAGATATAGCAAGTAAAAGCATGACGACTCTTGGAAAAACATTAGAAGAATCAAGGAAAAGGCTAACAGAACTTGGCAAACTTAATAATTTTCGTGATTTTTAATAAACAATACTCAAGCGTCCTTCGGGGCGCTTTTATTATAAAAAAATAGCAGCCAGTTAAGGCTGCTTAATCTATTTCTTCAGATAAGGCGGTTTATGAACGCCAAGATGATGTTTTAATGATTCTTGCAGTAAGTGAGAATAATTGACTTTGCGACGTTCAGCGAGGTCATTAAGCCATTGAGGAATAGTTAAAGTCTTTTTTACAGCTCGATTAGCCATTTCATCACGAACAGGTGGCATCCAGACCTCAATGAGATTTACAAAGCCACCTTCAGGAACTGCTATTTTGTTTGGCGGAGTTGGTTCGGGAATGGCGTCTTCATCTTCTTCCATACCGTAGAGATGTAATTCTAGGGCTTCTTTAGCCATTGCAAGGGATTCTTCAATTGTTTCGCCACTGGTTACAATACCAGGCAGGTCAGGGAAAGTGATGCAATATCCGTGTTCGTCTCCTGCTTCAAAGATTGCAGGAAATATATATTTATCTAACATACAAACCTCCTTTGCGGGGCTATTGAAGCCCTGCTTGTTTTAATATGCTATGTACGACTTTAGGATCAAGGTCTTTCTTGGGATGTTGCACGGTTGTGAGTCCTTTTTTAGTAGGATGCTTTAGTTGATGATGATCGCCGCGTGTTCGAACTATGTACCAACCATCATCAAACAGCATTTGTAATATTTGTCTTGATGAGTAACTTTTCACATTAGTTCTTCCCTCCTTACAGTTATAATTATAGCACGTATTAAAACACGTGTCGATAAAAATATGTATTATAACACGTATTATTTTTAAGCCGTCCAATTCTTGACGGTATTTTTTTATGTCTAAAATGAGGTGATAGCCATGGTCAACCTGCATTGCAACGAACCTTGTGAATACAACATAGACATGGATTGCACTGCTGGGCATGTCTATTGCGTCAATCGGTTGTGTGTGACGTTTCGAAAGCGAAGACGTAAAGAGAACTATCGCGAGCTGATGAAGGCAGACGTTGGGATATGTCATAGAGAGCATGGAAAGTTCAAACGAAATTAAAAGGCATTAAAATTTAAAGACGGTTTCTCAACCGCCTTTTTCTATGCTTTTTTTATATAAAGCCATAGCACAAGGAGACGTGTTGAATGAAAGAAATACAACTAACACAAGGACAGTGGCTTTAGTAGATGACGAAGATTACGAATGGCTCAAGCAATATAAATGGTACGCAAGATATGATCCTAAAATGAAAAGTTATTATGCAAAAAGAGCTTATAAAACTATTGATGGGAAAAATACAAGTTTATATATGCAGCGAGAAATTTTAAATATAAAAGATAGATTAATACATGTCGATTATAAAAACCATAACACTCTTGACAATACGAGCATCTACTATAATCCCGGAGGGCACATCTTATATATGCGCACCATTCAATATATCAAGTGATTTTACTGTAGATTTTTTCTTATACGTTAACTCTAATAGTGAAGGTGGAGTAATTTATTTTTCTGATGATCCATCAAATTCAAATAGTACAGTTGTATATATTGATGGTCATATGTCTGGCTGTGGAATATATGATGTGAAGTGAACCCCTTTTATTAGACAAAAACAAGTCTGAAAGGGGTTTTTTGGTACGATAAAAGTGTAATTGTTAGACATTGAGAGATTGATGTTGAGCATTTGCACTTATTTTTTTACAATGAGGGAGTAATTGGTCTGACGTGGCGTTTTTTGGATTATTACATCCGGCATATAAACTGTCAGCCATCCCTTATTGTAAGCATTCGATTAAGCAGGTTGAAACCATATTGGCTTTCGCGTAACGAACCAAAATGAATGGCAATAAGTGTAGATGGGTATCATTACAAAATTCTATTCAGGAGGTTCGGAATGATTAGTGTGGGAATTGACATTTCAAAAGAAAAGAGCATGGTCTGTATTTTACGACCATATGGAGAAGTAGTTGCATCCCCATATGAAATTACGCACACTAAAGATTCATTAAGGGAACTGATTAAACGCATTCATTCCTTAGAAAGTGAAACTAGAGTTGTTATGGAGGCCACAGGAGCATATCATCTTCCTGTATTAAGTAGTTTAAAACAGGCGGGTATTTTTGTGAGCGTTATTAATCCACTGGTAATGAAAAAGTATGCCTCCACGGCTTTACGAAAAGGAAAGACAGACAAATTGGATTCGGCCAGGATTGCTAATTACGGAATCGATAATTGGTTTCATTTGAAGGATTATCAGCCATTAGATGCTGCTTACGAAGAACTAAAAATTCTTGGAAGACAATATTCGCATTATGTCAGAATTAAAATAGAGAGCAAAATTGCTCTTGCGCATATAATTGACCGAACGATGCCCGGCATAAAAAAGCTACTTCAAGGGAAAAGATCAGATAATCCAATTAAGGACAAACTGGCTGACTTTATAAAAGAATATTGGCATTATGACAATATCACTAAGAAGAGTGAGGACAGGTTTGTTAGCAGTTATTGCCAGTGGGCAAAAAAGAAGGGCTACCATGCAAGTGAAGCCAAGGCAAAAGCAATTTATGCGATGGCTAAAGCTGGTATCCCCACTTTATCTTCCAGTGCCGCATCGACCAAAATGTTAGTACTGGAATCTGTTAGAGTTCTGGGTGAAGTCAACCAGACTCTGCAAACAATTTTAGCACAAATGCAGATGATAGCAAGTAACCTGGAGGAATACGATGTAGTTCATTCTATGTCAGGTGTAGGAGATGTGCTTGCTCCTCGCCTGATCGCCGAAATTGGAGATGTTAAAAGATTTCACAGTGGTAGCGCATTAATAGCCTACGCAGGGCTTGATTCTCCACCTTACGAATCAGGAAATTTCGTAGGAAGCAAACGGAGAATATCAAAACGAGGTTCGTCTTTATTAAGAAAGACTGGGTATGAGGTAATGAAATGCTTAAAAACGAGCAAGCCTGTTAATGATGCGGCAGTTTATCAATATATGCTGAAAAAAGAAGATGAGGGGAAACCTAAGAAAGTTGCAAAAATTGCAGCACTAAACAAATTTCTTAGAATTTATTATGCTCGGGTAATGGAGGTGTATCGAATTTAGCAGATAATAATATACCATTTTTTGCAAGATCGATTTAGGTATTAGATCGGTCTATTTGTTATACAGAAAAACATAATACCAATTTTTTATAAAACCTGCGAGAAAAGACTTGATTTTTCTTAGCAGGTTTTGCACTTACAGACAAAAGTTACAGAGCAAAACCACTCAGACGAGTCTTCATCGAAAAGAAGGGTAAAAATAAGAAAAGGCCGCTTGGAATTCCCACCATGTACGATAGGGCTATGCAGACATTATATGCACTAGCACTCGAACCAATAGCGGAAACTACAGGAGACCACATCTCCTTTGGGTTTCGTAAAGGAAGAAGTGCTAAAGATGCCTGTGAACAGATATTTTGTGTGCTGGCAAGAAACTGCTCTCCAACATGGATATTAGAAGGAGATATCAAAGGCTGTTTTGATAACATTAACCATGACTGGTTACAAGAAAATATTCCCATGGACAAAAGAATCATGAAGCAATTTCTAAAATCAGGGTTCATCTATGAAGGCAACTTATTTCCCGCAAACACAGGTTCACCACAGGGCGGAGCCATCTCAAGCCTATATGCAAACATGACACTGGATGGTCTTGAAAAACTAATCCAAGACAAATATCATCGAAACTCAAAGGGCAAAATAGAAAATCACTATCGGGCAAAGACCAAAGTAAATCTAGTGAGATATGCGGATGACTTTATCATTACCGCAAACACAAAAGAAATAGCGGAAGAAATCAAAGACATTGTTAGTCAATTTCTTAAAATCCGCGGTCTAACTCTATCCGAAGAGAAAACGACGATTACGCATATAGATAAAGGTTTCGACTTTCTTGGTTGGACATTTCGAAAGTTTAAGGGGAAATTGATTGTCAAACCATCGAAAAACTCAATAAAAACTCTGGTCAGAAAATGTGCTACCATCATTCTGAAAGAAGGAAAAGCAATCAGTCAATTTGATTTAATCCGCAGATTAAATCAAATCATCAGAGGTTGGTCAAACTATCACAGACACGTAGTAGCAAGTCAAGCCTTTTCCTATACCAACAACACCCTGTATCTATTACTGCAACAATGGGCAAAGCACCGCCATCCCAATAAAAATAGATGGTGGAGATTGAATAAATACTGGCATGAAAAGAATGGTAAGAGATGGCTGTTCATGTCGGATGAATATAGCCTTATAAATCTAAGAAGGATAGAAATCATCCGGCACCCTAAATTACAGATTTCTAAAAATCCCTTCATACACGAAGAGTATTTTATGAAAAGAAAGATGAAATTAAAATCACTGTTTGCCGCCAGAAATGGTGAAGAAATGCTTGAGCCGTATGAGCGGGAAACTCTCACGTACGGTTCTTAGACGAGGAAAAGGGAGAAATCCCTTTTCTTTAGTCGATTATCAACATAAGCAGTACCATTTTCGCCTAAAGAAAAAGGGAATACGGCAAAGTATGTCCAGAAAAGGGAACTGTTTAGATAATTCCATAATGGAAAACTTCTTTGGCTTATTAAAATCAGAACTGCTTTATCTGAGGGAGTTTAGCTCTATGGACGAATTTAGGATTGAACTAGAAAAATATATTGATTACTATAACAACAAACGGATTAAGAGCAAACTAAAAGGACTGAGTCCTGTACAATACAGGATTCAATCCTTGTTAGTTGCTTAATATCAATTTTTGTCTAACTTTTTGGGGTCAGATCATGGGGGGATGGGCCTTTTTTATTTAGAGGACCAACATATTATGTTAAAAATGCATAAGAAACTGTGACGGCAGTGCATATTAAACAATAGTCGCGGGGGGGATGCACTTTGCCAAGTAATAGTTTCAACACTGATAAAATTCATCGTATCCTAGTAATCAAGTTAAGTTCAATTGGCGACGTGATACAATCTTCGCCAGTTGCTGATAAATTACGCAAGCGTTATCCTAATGCGATCATCGACTGGATTGTTGAAACTAAGTCCAAGGATGTTATTATTGGTAACTCTAATTTAGATGAAGTAATTGTTTGGAAGCGCAAAGAATGGGTTGAAGAACTTAAGAAGACGTGGGATTACTGTTTGTTTTTTCAACGCATAGCGACTATCTTTAAACATTTGCGGCAGCGAAACTATGATTTAGCGATTGATTTACAAGGACTGTTTCGCAGCGCACTGGTGGCGTGGTTAAGTGGTGCTTTGTGGCGCGTATGTTATACCGATACCGGCGAATTTAGCCCGCTTTTTGCCAATATTAAAATTCAACCCAATTACGAGCGAGATATACACGTTAAATATCGATATGTAGGCTTACTGCAATTTCTTGGCATTGATACTACTAACTTGCGTATGCAGATGCCGCTTTCTTCTAGTGATCGTGAGTTTGCGAACAATTTCCTTACTCAAAATAGCCTGACTTCCAAACAATATATTGTACTTAATCCGGCTACTAGTTGGCAGTCGAAATGTTGGCCAGCTGATTTTTATGCCCATGTTGGAGATCTGATTATTAGCCGTTTGCAACTACCTATTGTAATACTTGGTGCGCCTAATGATCAGTCTTTAGTAAAAGAAATCAAAGATAAAATGGGAAAATCAGCGTTTGACCTCGCTGGTCAAACGACACTGAAAGAACTGGCCACAGTGATTGAACAAGCGGCTTTGTTTATAGGTGGTGATACCGGTCCGCTGTATATTGCTGAAGCGATAGGAACGGCAACTGTGTCAATATTTGGGCCAACCGACCCAGCTAAACACGCACCTATTGGCAGCCAGCATATTGCTTTAGCAGCACAAAACTGCAAGTTCTGTTACAAAGGTTTTTGCGCTGATAAAAGATGTATGCTGGAAATAACGCCTGAACAGGTTTACGACGCAGTTACTCAGTTGTTACCGAATAAATATGCCAATGAAAAATGAGTGATATACCGAGCTTGTTTGTTAAATTGAGCGGATTTAACGGTAATGTTTTTGAATAGATGAATTTTTTTGAAGCGAATATTAGGATCATTTTTTTTAGCATGAGGATGGGCTTTTTGATTTTACTAGATTATGACTAAAAATGATGGTGCCATTAGCAAATAAATATCATTAGAAAAAATTATTATGAATGCTGATAGTTAGTATTCATAATAATTCTCTGTAGGCATAAATGCTTGCAGAGGTTATTTTTTTGACGAAATTTCTATAAATTTCTACTTTTGAATCAAATAATGTTTTAAATTACCTGGAGTTGTGAGAGTAAAAGTATGAAAAACTAAAAATAGAAAATTAGAAGAGGAGGGAATTATATGGAAAAGAAATTAGCAAAACGTCTGACGCGGCGGCGTAAGTACAAGCATTATGCTGCTGCCCTAGCAGGTGCAGCCATTATGGCAGGAACATCAATGCATGGTCTCCACTTTACAAAAGCATCGGCTGCTGAGAATCCAACCGCTTCTCCAACTGTAACAACTGGACAAACGACACTAATTGATAAAGATGCTAAAAAATTGATTGACGAAACTGATGTTTCTGCCACAGATACTTCGGGAAACAGAGATTCCGAAAATAATACAGTGGTTACTCCAGATCAACGTGATAAAGATAAGGCTGATCAGCATGCTGATCGTGACCGAAGAGATCAACGGCACCATAGGGATGGGTATGACCATTCACGGTATGAACATGAAAGGTGGGCTGACCGTGGAGAAACATTGGCCCAGCGTATTAAATGGTACAATGATAGCCTGAATAAAATTCAGATTTATTACAACAATACAAATGCAGTAGAGATAGTTATGGCAGTAGCTGATGACCTAGGATTTGACGTAATTAACGACGCATTTACCTTGATAAGTCAAAGCGGCTCCGAGTCTATTATAAACGTAGTTCATAACGGTAATAATTACAATGTTACCGTAGAACAGTTAGCTAACGGCAATTGGATAGTTTCATTTGTGAATCCAATACAATAAGTGTCCCCAACTAGCTTCCTTCACTAATGTTGTAATCTGATGATTTCGCAGGTCGGGGTTTGAAGCGCATTCTCAGCTTATTGCTGGGGATGGGCCTTATTTTGTTTTGGATGTGTATTTATAAGAAATAGCTTTTAATCAGATATAAAAAGAAAATGATTAATTAGTCATAATTTTGTCATATTCTCATGGTATTGTTTAGATAAGGAGGTACAAATTGAAAAGGCCAAATAAAATGCTCAGCAAAAATTACTTAGAGACTAATAAAATATAGAGACATAATAAAGGTGGAATATCTTATGAAAAATATAATGAAGAAAATTATGATTTATTCAATGGTAGGTATGATGCAAGTAGGCTTGGGTGCAACTGTAATAGAAGCTTCACCATTACATAATGATGGTCCACAACGAATTGTACAATTAGATGATAGACACCATCATGATGAGGAAAGGCATGAAAGGGAACGCCGAGAAAATGAACGGCACGAACGAGAAATGCGGCGCCATGATCATGAAAGTGAACGGGAATGGCATGAACGTCAAGAGAGAGAAAGAGAACGTCATGACAATACGATGAATGAAATTGCAGCTGGTGTAATCGGTTACTTAATTGGTTCGGCGAATAAATAAAACATTGCAAGGCTTCCAATCGGTTTATTCCGGTTGGGGGTCTTTGTCATAATTTTGTCATATTCATATGATATTGTTATAAGCAAGCTGATCCGGTCACTTATTGGCTGGATACAACGTCTCCAAAATTTTCTCCGTTTGCTCTCTCGTATCTCCAGCGAGGGAGCATTTTTTATTTCCAGCAAAGGGTGAGATAGTGAGATTTTAAAGTTGTTTTCTGTAACTCTCTTTTTATATATTTATATATTTCCTAAATTGCAATAAGAAGTTGAACTAGTCGTGCCAAAAGAGTTCTATTCGGTTTTAGCAAAGGCGGAATGACAGGC
>NZ_JAHGVE010000050.1 GCF_018835585.1 Pelorhabdus rhamnosifermentans | reverse complement strand
TTGCGTCCAGAGTATGTCGGTAAGTTCTCTATTCAGTCGGCATGGATCAAGAGAACAGCTAAAATAACAACCACACGAAAAGCCATTGTTACTGAAATTGAAAATTTATTAAGCCAGCAAAAGAACGATGATGAGGCCGAGCAATTACGGCAGCAGCGCACAGAAATGATTCGCCAATTCTGCGAAGTACACTCTCAGTCTGCTGGACTCAAAACGCCGTTGTTACCGTGTGACGTTGGTCATTTGGTAGCAGAAGCGCCACTACCTGAGATATCGGGAATCATCATCCAGGCGTGTCATGATCGGCTGAATTTGGAACAGAAGGCGGCGAGAGAGGCAGCAGCGGTGACGGAACCGCCATTAACACCGATGCAACCGAGTTTTCAGGCGGGACCACCAATGCCACCTTCACCACCGAGCTTTCAATCCGGACCACCGCCAATGCCTGAATTTGTTCCTGTTCCACCGCCACCAATGCCACCTGTGATGCCGTCGACGTGGGACGTTGTACTGAAATTACCAGGGATTACAATTCCACAGGCTAATGGATTTAAAGCGTATCTTGCCAGCAATGGTATGAGCTACGAAGTTGTTAGCCAGGAACAAAGGGGGAACGGGTGATGCCACGGGAAGATTTGGCCGAGAGTTTACATGAGTTTCTTGATTCACAAGTTATGGATGTTGTTGAATCGGAAAAACAAAAATTTGTCATTGATGATGACAATAAAGCCAATTGGGCAA
This sequence comes from Pelorhabdus rhamnosifermentans, assembly GCF_018835585.1. NCBI lineage: Bacteria > Bacillati > Bacillota > Negativicutes > Selenomonadales > Sporomusaceae > Pelorhabdus > Pelorhabdus rhamnosifermentans. The sequence continues at coordinate 10,228 of NZ_JAHGVE010000050.1, read as the reverse complement.
TTAGAAAGATCATCAAGTTGCAACATAAAAATGAAGACGCCAAGAAACTTGCTGACGAGCAAATAGCAAAAATCAAGCAATGGCAGGCCGATATTGAAACTGAATGCAATAGTTCCATTGGATTTTTTACAAATCTATTGAGGCCTTATGCAGAGCAACAGCTTGAAGGTAAAAGTAAAACTGTTAAATTACCAAATGGAAATGTTAGTTTTCGTTCAGTTGATCCTGAGTTCTTCATTTCTGGTGAGAAGGTTAGCGGCAAAAATAAAACATTGACTGAACGTGTGGAACAACTTGCGCCTGAATTAATTATTACAGAGAAATCAACTGATTGGACTGAATTTAAAAATACGTTGACAGTTATGGAAGACGGGCGAGTAATCAGCGCTACTGGTGAAATTCTAGACTTTATTGAAGCAATTGAATATCCAGATTCGTTGACAGTAAAGGAGCGTAAATAATATATGAAATCACGGTATTTATTAAATCAGGGTGATTTACATCAATTAGGTGTACAAAGTTTGTTCCTACGCCGAAATGGATTTGATATCGAGCAGGTTGACGTATTTTCAGCTGTTGAAACCGAAGATGAATATAACGAAGCGATTGCGCTGTTTTATCAGAATAGAGTGGAGGGCTGGTGGAATTACAAAGACGAGCTCATTAAATATAGAATTTGCACAGAAGATGAGTTTAAAAAAGCTTTGCAAGAGTCGGTCGATAGAAAGAGGCGTGAATAATCATGGCAATGCGTAAAGCAACACGAACAAAAGCAAAACTGCGTCTAGGCATATCGGGCCCTGCGGGTGGAGGGAAAACATTCGGGTCACTGCTGGTGGCTTATGGTATTACGTCCGATTGGAATAAAATCTGCGTTATTGACACTGAAAATCACAGCGGGGAGTTATATGCCAACTATAACAAAAACGGCACTGAAATTGGTGAATTTAACTATATCGAAATTGTTTCACCCTATACACCGGAAAAATATATAGCAGCGATTCATGAAGCGGGAGCTGCTGGAATCGAATGCATTATTATTGACAGCTTGACTCATGCATGGTCGGGTGAAGGTGGATTGCTGGACAAGAAAGGTCAGCTTGAAAAGAAAGCCGGAGTCAATAGTTGGACAGCATGGCGAGATATTACTCCTATGCATAATCGCCTGGTTGATTCTATTCTGAACAGCAAAACCCATATGATAGCCACGTTACGGGCAAAAATGGAAACGATTCAAGAAAAAGACGATCACGGAAAAACAATTATTCGCAAGATTGGTATGAATCCTATTCAACGGGATGGCATGGAATATGAGTTTACAACATTTATCGATATTGACCAGAATCATCAGGCAACGACTAGCAAAGACCGTACATCATTATTTGACGGAAAGGTGTTTTGTTTGGGATTTGATGTTGGTAAGCAGTTGCTTGGATGGCTTGAAACTGGCATTGATCGACCAGTACAGCCGCAACAACCAGTAAACGGGTATCCCATGCAAGGACAGCCTGCACAACCATTTACACCTGCTCAGCCTCAACAGCCAGTGAACGGTTATCCAATGCAGGGGCAGCAAGCGGCACAACCAGTATACGGTTTTCCTAAACATGAGCAAGAAATTGTTTATTACATGACAGCTGTATGGGGGAATTTACAAAACTTTGACATTGTTGGTTATATTCAACGAAGCCCTAAGTTTGGCGGTAGGGCACCAGCACAGCTTACTGTCGAGGAATGTTTTGCTTTAATGAATGAGTTTAAGAGTTATGCACAACAAAAATCAGGAGGTCAATAACATATGAATAGTATTGTAATTTCAGGACGGTTTACAGATAACCCAGAATCAAAAACAGCTCAAGACGGTAAAGCAATCGCACATTTTAATTTAGCCGACAATTATGGACAAGACAAGGTTAGCTTTTTCCGGTGCTCAGCATTCGGAAAAATGGCTGAACTGATTTTAAACTCTTGCCAGAAAGGCCATAAGTTGGTTGTTTCAGGGCGAATGGAAGAACAGCAATGGACTGATAACACTGGACAAAAGCAACGTGCTTGGCAGTGCAATATTAATACGATTGATTTTTGTGAGCCAAAACAGCAACAGTCGACACCAGCGGCAAGTGCTCCTCGTGCTAATACAGGATACGGAACGCCACCCGCAACGCAAGGATATGGCGCACCTCCAGCGCCAAACGGATATGCGGCACCACCTGCACCAACTGGCCCACAATATGCAGCAGCACAGCCTGGATTCCCACCCGTACCAGCGGCAACACCTCAAACTCAATTTGATCCTCAGGGAAACCAGTGGCAAGTTATTAATGGGGCTTGGCAAATGATTAAGCCCACTGCTCCCGCCGCGCCAACTCCTGGTGCAATGACATTTCCACCAGCTGGACCTAATACACCGTTTTAATAAAACAACACATAGCCCGTCTGATTGGATTTGGACGGGCATTTTTTTACCTCGGGGGTGAACTGTATGGGAAAATTTATTGACATAACTGGACAAAAATTCGGTAGATTAACAGCTATTGAAAGAGCTGGGGTAGATCGATACGGAAAAATATTATGGCTATTCAGTTGCAATTGTGGCAATCAATGTATTGCGTTAGGAAATAGCGTTAGACTTGGATACAAAAAAAGTTGTGGTTGCATAGCAAAAGAAAACGCAATTAAACTATCGAAAAAAAATATAACACACGGTTTAACCGGAACAAGACTTTTTGTTATTTGGACAAACATGATCAATAGATGTTATAGCCCTAAAAATAAATTTTGGCACATTTACGGAGGTCGCGGTATAACCGTATGTGATGAATGGCGTAGTAATCCACAAGCATTTGTTAATTGGGCAATAGATAATGGATATGAAGATGACTTAACGATTGACCGCAAAAATAATAATAATGGTTATTCACCAGATAATTGTCGTTGGGCTACGCAAATTGAACAAGCTAATAATCAAAGATCAAACCGCATGATTACAGCTTTTGGAAAAACGAAAACAGCTCAACAATGGGCTGACGGTATCGGAATACAAAGGAGTACGTTGGTATCGCGAATTGATCATGGTTGGACGCCTGAAAGTGCTTTGAGTATATCGATAAAATCAAAAGGGAAAAAGCATGCTACAACTTCGTGATTATCAGGAAAAAGGAGTTAATGATATTCGTGCCGCTTTTCAGCAAGGATTTCGCAGGGTGTGTTATACAGCTCCATGCGGTGCCGGGAAGACAATTCTAGTTGTTTATATGGCAAGTGCAACGGCATTAAATGGCGGTCGAACGATCTTTCTTGTACATCGCGTCGAACTTCTTGATCAGGCTGCAGAAACATTTAAAAGATCCGGCATACATTTTGGCATTATTGCCCCCAATCGTCAAATATCCAGTGATAAAATTCAGCTTGCCAGTGTTCAAACATTAGCAAGAAGGTTACACAAAATTCCAGAACCAAATTTAATCATAACTGACGAACATCATCACAGCGTCGCTAGCACTTGGCGTAAAATATTTGACTATTGGCCACAGGCTTATGGAGTTGGTTTAACAGCAACGCCCTGCCGGTTGAATGGCCAAGGGCTCGGAGAAGTGAGCGATATTCTCATTCCTGGTCCCACTGCTAAAGAGTTGATTGAACAGGGGTATTTAGCACCTTATAAATATTTCGCGCCACCTCAAATAATAAATATGGAAGGCATTCGCGTAAAAATGGGTGACTACGATCAAAAACAACTTGCTGAAACTATTGATAAACCAACCATTATTGGGGATGCCTTAGAACATTATGAGCGATTGGCCAAAGGGAAAAGTGCAATTGTCTATTGCGTCAATATTGAGCACAGCCAGCATACGGCAGAAGCGTTTAGGAGTGCTGGATATACGGCTGAACATTTAGATGGAAAAACTCACCCCATAGAACGCAAACGAATAACTGATGATTTCAGAACAGGTAAATTACAAATTATTACAAACTGCGATATTGTGAGCGAGGGGTATGATTGTCCGGGGGCTGAAGCTGTTATTTTGCTTCGCCCCACTCAAAGTTTGACTTTGTATGTGCAACAATCCATGCGTTGTTTAAGGCCTGACAAGAATAATCCGGAAAAGGTCGGTATTATCATTGATGCCGTCGGAAACGTAGCAAGGCACGGTTTGCCTGATGAAGATCGTTCATGGTCGCTCGAAGGTAAAAAGAAAAAGCCAACTGAAAAGCGCGAATTTCCAATGAAGATATGTCCAAAATGTTTTTATGCTCATAGGCCTGCACCTGTTTGTCCTGGATGTGGACATGTCTATAAGGTTGAACAGAAAGCTGAAATTGAACAGCGTGACGGTGAGCTGGCTGAAGTAATTGAGTTGGAGAAGAAACGCAAGAAAGAAGAAGTCCGGAAGGCTAGAAACGTGGTGACTTTGGAGCAGATTGCCATGCAACGAGGCTATAACCCGAATTGGGTGGTTAAGCAATGCGAACTGAAGCGAATACCGTTTGGAGGTGCCAATACATGAAAATTGTTAAACACACGATCACAGTGATTATGAAAATAGCGGTACTGCTGGTCATTGTTGTTACGCAATGCGGTTACACCTATGTAACTGAAACGTACACCGTCACTGGCTCAGACACGCTACAGTCGATTGCAGAACGTTTTATCACGAAAAATACCGGAACGGTCCGGGAAATTCGGGAATTTAAAGAAGGGATCCGCGAGCTGAATTTTGATGTGATCGGAAATGGTGACGTTCGAGCGGGTGAAACATTGAAAATCACTTACTGGGAGGCTGATTGAAATGGCAGGAAGTAAAGGATATGCAGTAGTACGGCGTAGCTGCGGAGGAATATGAGTTGTGAAAAGTTAAGCGATGGAGGCGAGAACGTGAGTGAAGACCATAGATATTCAAATCATCAATGATGATTGTATACAAATAACATTCAAAGGTGGTGATTTATATGGGGCATTGGATAAGTATACAAGTATTATGCGGAGACGCTATCGAGAAATTAAAAACGCTTGAAAGCAAATCCGTTCACTGCTGCGTTACTTCTCCCCCCTACTGAATTGGGGATTACGTGATTATGGTGTTGGCGGTCAGATGGGGCTTGAAGAAACGCCGGAAGAGTATGTTAAACGAATAGTTGAGATATTTCGGGAAGTATGGCGAGTACTGCGGGATGATGGAACGCTGTGGCTTAACCTTGGCGATAGTTACGTACGAAGACCACAAAAAACAAGTGACTTAGACAAAAATGCAGGATTACATCGTGGTAAAAATTGTGAAAGTGCTAGAGATAACAGATGTATTCCGCAAGGATTAAAGCCAAAAGACCTTGTTGGAATCCCGTGGATGGTTGCTTTTGCACTTCGCGCTGATGGTTGGTATTTGAGATCAGACATTATTTGGGCAAAATCAAACCCAATGCCTGAGAGCGTTACAGATCGACCGACGAAGGCACATGAGTATATATTCTTGCTGAGTAAGTCAGCAAATTATTATTACGATGCGGAAGCAATTGCCGAACCTGTGGCAAAAAGCACTGTACAAAGGTTAAACCAAGATGTTGAACATCAAATTGGATCAACCAGGGTGCTGGACAAAACCAACGGGAATATGAAAGCGGTTGCACCTAGATTTGGCGGAAATAAATATACTCGAGATCCTGATGCCTTTTATAGAACAAAGTCAGGAAATATTTATGAATATCATGATAAACGCAACAAACGCACAGTCTGGACCGTAGCTACCAAGCCATATAAAGAGGCCCACTTTGCCACATATCCACCAGAACTGATTGAGCCTTGTATATTGGCAGGTTGCCCAGTTGGCGGTACTGTATTGGATCCGTTCGCAGGATCGGGAACGACAATGGAAGTAGCTGCAAAGTTAGGCCGGAATTCTGTAGGAATAGAATTAAATCCTGACTATATTTCGTTGATTGAAAAGCGGGTTAAGCCGTATAGGGAGCAAGGTATTTTATTTGCATGATTTAATTCACTCGAATTCGCGGGGTTTAAACTGGTCGAATTCGACGGGTTTGGAAAGGAAGCGAAGTAAAGTTGAAGTCAAGCGAAATATGTGCGGCTTTGCGTGATAGATATAAGCAGCCAGAGTGGGCATTGTTTTTTGAGGTAGGCAGTGGGACCGGAGCTAATTGTCGCAGACATGCAGACGCATTAGCAATGAATATGTATCCTAGCCGGGGGTTATCGATTGTTGGATTTGAAATAAAGGTAAGTCGTGGCGATTTGAAACGTGAGCTTGAAAATCCGGTCAAGGCAGAAGAAATTGCGCGGTTTTGCAATGAGTGGTTTTTAGCGGTGCCGGAAGGACTAATTAAAGACGATGATCTCATTCCTGCTGCATGGGGCGTTATTGAATGCAAGGACGGAAGGATATGGATTAATAAAAAGGCCGAGCAATTAAAGCCACAACCGATAACAAAGCAATTCATGGCAGCGGTATTACGCGCGGCTGGCAAGGTTGATGAAGAGACTTTTCATGCGGCTATAAATCAAGAACGTAATGAGTGCTACAAACAATATGAAGAAAATCTTAAATCACAGGTTGAAATGCAGACAAAAAGGCTTCGTGAGACATTGAAAAATTATGAACAGTTTGAACAGTTAACAGGTGAAAAGATTGGTGCTTATGCTGATGTTGAGGGCTTGGCGGAACGGTGGAAGTTAGCTACAAATATAAAGCAATTGTACGGTAAATATGACGGAATAAAAGCCGTTTTAAGACAAGCAGAGAGGTTTGTTGATAGCACCAAAAAGATAATTGGCGAAGAAACAACTCAAACAAAGGAGGCGTGAATGTATGCGAGTCGGACTAATTCAAGTCGACGGTAAACTGCCGAACTTGGCACTAATGAAGCTGTCAACCTGGCATAAAGCACAAGGGGATAATGTAACGCTTATCAGCCCTGATGATGTACTAAAAGGTTCGAATTTATTTGTAATTCCAGACAAAATTTATGCGGCACTTGTATTTGACGGCAATGTATCAAAGCAATCAAAAGCAAATATGAAGATTGCTAAAAAGTTAGCTGCAACGGGTATACAAATCGGCGGTACTGGCTGGGACTTGAAATCGGCACTGCCGCCTGAAATTGAATCTATGAAGCCAGATTACGAGTTGTATGGCATTGATTACGGATTCGGGTTTACGGCGCGTGGTTGTATTAGAAACTGTAAATTCTGCGTTGTTCCCCGCAAAGAAGGAATGATTCGCGAAGTTGCTATGCCAGTGGAATTAATGAATCCGAAGTCAAAAGAATTGATTCTGCTGGACAATAACTTCCTTGCATCGTCATTGTGGCGTGAAAAATCACAACAGATCATCGACATGCGAATTAAGGTTGATTTTACACAAGGATTAGATATACGGCTGGTTGATAGTGAAAAGGCCGAATATCTGGCAGCAATGAAGCATCGGAAACGAATACATTTTGCTTTTGATAGCCTACAGACTGAAAAAGAAGTACGCCATGGGATTGAATTGTTACTTAGTCAAGGCATAAATCACGATCGGCTTTCGTTTTACGTCTTAGTCAATTTCAACAGCAATATCGAACAGGATTTAAAGCGGATTGCGATATTGGACGAATACGGAGTTAACTCTTTTGTGATGATTTACGAAAAACAGACCGCGCCGCAAGAATTAAAGAATTTGGCTCGTTGGTGTAATAAGTATCAAACAAAGAAATCATGCGCGTTTAAGGATTATGATCCGCATTATAGGGCAAAGGGGGCGTGAACGCATGCAGTTAGAAAGTCGTAAGAAATTCTCGCTCTGGCAAGAAATCGTCGTTGATAACTTCGCAGGTGGCGGCGGTGCCAGTACCGGAATTAGCGTAGCAATCGGGCGTAGTGTAGACGTAGCAATTAATCATGATCCGGCTGCAATCGCAATGCATAAGGCGAATCACCCTGATACTGAGCATTATTGTGAGTCCGTATGGGATATTGACCCGTTGACGGTTACGGGAGGCCGTCCGGTAGCTCTCTGCTGGTTTAGCCCTGATTGCAAACACTTTTCAAAAGCGAAAGGTGGAAAGCCAGTTGAAAAACACATTAGGGGCCTTGCTTGGGTAGCGGTTCGGTGGGCGGCAGTTGTAAAGCCGCGGGTGATCATGCTTGAGAATGTTGAGGAATTCAAAACATGGGGGCCGTTACTGAAAAATAATATGCCGGACCCAAAACGAAAAGGAATCACATTTAAGGCTTTTATCAATGCGCTCAAAAGGCTTGGATATAGAGTTGATTGGCGTGAACTTCGAGCCTGCGACTACGGAGCTCCGACAATTAGAAAAAGATTTTTTATGATTGCCAGATGTGATGGCAGGCCAATTGTATGGCCTAACCCTACACATGGAGAGCCGACTAGTCCGGAAGTTAAGTCCGGCAGGTTAAAACCTTGGCGGACAGCAGCAGAAATTATTGACTGGTCATTACCTTGTCATAGCATATTTGAGCGGAAAAGGCCGCTTGCTGAAAATACAATGCGGCGAATTGCTAGGGGAATTCAGAAGTTTGTCATTGATAACCCGGAGCCGTTTGTTATCAAAGTGAATCATCATGGAGCTGATTTTCGAGGACAGAGTATCAAAGAGCCTCTTCAGACTATCACGGCAAAGAACGGTTGGGGAATAGTAACCCCGTATATATCCCGAATCGGACAAACTGGATTTGGTGGTGACCGGATGCAGTATGACATTGAGCAGCCGTTAACTACAATTACTACAAAAGCCGAGCATTTACTGATTGCACCTACACTTATGGTTAATACCACGGGGCACCCAGGGAGTAGAGTTGATGATCCAATAAGGACTATCACGACAGGTAATCAACATGCGTTAATTAGCCCGACATTAATACAAATGGGGTATGGTGATAGCGAAGGAAGGCGCGTACTTGATTTAGGTAAGCCGCTAGGAACTATCACCGCTGGTGGAAATAAATTTGCACTTGCTACGGCTGTAATTTCTCGCCAGTTTGGGAATTCAGTTGGACATTCAATGAATGAACCACTGGGGACTGTAACGGCTGGTGGAGGTGGTAAGTCGCAATTGGTTACAGCTTTTCTAGCAAAACATTACGGCGGTGGATATACCGGATCGGGAGCAGATTTAAACAAACCATTACCAACAGTTACAACAGTTGATCATAGTGCACTGGTAACAAGTCACTTGGTAAAAATGAAAGGCACAAACATTGGTCAGCCTGTTACAGAACCAATTCAAACGATAACGGCCGGCGGCTTGCATTTTGGAGAAGTTAGGGCTTTCCTCATGAAATATTACGGCACCGGAGAAGGCCAGTCGGTTAAAGAACCATTACATACAGTTTCTACAAAGGACAGGTTCGGGTTAGTTACGGTTCATGGGCAAGATTATCAAATCGTTGATATTGGCATGAGGATGTTAGAACCGCGTGAACTGTTCAATGCCCAGGGATTCCCGACAGATTATATCATTGATCAAGATTGTGAAGGGAAACGTTATCCAAAGTCGGCGCAGGTGGCTAGATGTGGCAATGCAGTACCGCCGTCTTTTGCAGAAGCTTTAGTCAGGGCAAATTTACCGGAACTTTGCGAGAGTGCGGCTGATGATCGGAAACGGGTGAGAGCGTAAATAGAAAAAGCCAGGACCTGCTAGGCCCTGGTTGGAGAGAGAAAGTAATTATGCGTTTATAGTATGCCTTGAAAATCGGCTTTTATGGGCGAGAAAGAAGTTGGTGAATGGTTTAACTTCACGGATGAATTGTCAGATAATATTTACCAATTATCAATTGTTATTTGATTAAAGCTGTTTACTAAATATGCCACTAATAACATTGACAATAAGATAAATATAGCGGATTTTGCGCAGTGACAATGGATTAACTGTTTCATTAGAACCGCTCCTTTTGGATATTAGCAAGTATAAGATACCCGATGAATCGGTTTTTATGCACGGAAAAGCCAGAGCCCACCTAGCAGGGAGTGAACTCTGTCAATCCATTGAAGAAATTCAATATAGGAGAATCCACTTATAGGATGCCATTCAATAATGAGTTTTATTCATGTACATGGAAAAGCCAGAGTTACATATCCGGTGAAGAAAATAACTCTGGCAATCCATTGGTCGGTTATGGCAACTGATCGTTCATAGGATACCCGGAGACAAAAGATTATATGCAAGGAGGGGTAGAAGGTGAATGTTAAAGAGCGCAAATTTGTATGTA
>NZ_JAHGVE010000049.1 GCF_018835585.1 Pelorhabdus rhamnosifermentans | reverse complement strand
GACTGCATTATTACCTCGAAACGTGGTCGCAACGGTGGGACCTACGATAAATTCAGACAAATTTTGCAAATCTGGGAAGAACTGGGGAGAATTGTGTGGAAAACTTAGGAAAAGGTCATGGGAGGCAAATTATCATGCCTTTTGGAAAAAATTCCTTTGTTTTGTATTTTAGAGGGATTCCAATTTGCTATTATAGTTGTGTTACAAATAAAAGATAAGTTGAATGAGGTTTAATCATGCTACCATTAAATGAAGATAACATAAAAAAATGGATGCAATATGGAAGTGTTACTGCATTTATTGCTACAAGTATAATTTACCTAATCGGCTATCTTAAGTTATCTTGGCTTTGAAATCGAAGGGACGGTTCTCTTGAGTTATTTGATTCTAACTCAAAAGAACCGTCCTTCTGATTTTACATGTTATTTTGGCTGCACTAATTCAGCACCTGTGGTGTTGGCTTTCTGTAATAATTGTGCATTGTTAGCTACGCTTTGGGGGCCTTTCATGGCAGGTGCAACCAATAATTCCACCAGTGTGTCGAAGTTTCCCTGAAAGATAAGGTGAAGAATGCCTCTTAAGGGGGTAAAGGCCTCAATATAGTGTGTATATTCTTCAGGCGCATTTTGCGTGATAAGCAGCGCAACTTTTTTCGGGCTTTTTATCATTGTTCTTAATTCTCCTGTTTCAGTGACCGAGATATAGGAATACAGTCGATCAATGACCGGTTTAAGATTCCCGGAAATTCCTCCCATATAATTCGGCGACGCGAAAATAACCGCGTCAGCTTCATTAATTTTTCCATAGAGTTCCTGCATATCGTCTTTCAGTACGCATTGTCCGGTCTTTTTGCACGCATTACAACTTTGGCATGCACGAACGGTTAGCTTGTTTGCCGATATAGTGGTTGTAGTGGCACCTTGCGCAGCGGCTCCCTCCAGTACGTGGCGTAAGAGCGTTGCCGTATTGCCGTTTGGACGCGGGCTACCTAATATACCTAATATTTTCATTGTAGTGTCACCTCATTTTTATGTAAGTTGAAAAGATTCCAGTACGCGAAGCGGATCACAATATTCGCGGTATAAGACAATCCGGCCATCATCACGAACCTTTACCACTCCAATATAATCCTGATCGTAATCTTTTTCTGTTGATAAGATACGAAACTTCAAGGAGATTTCAAATACTGCAATTAGTGGATCGGACGACAAATAGGTTACCAGGGGGTTTTCTTCAAGCAGTTCGAAGACTGGGGAGACATTTTTATAGTATTCATAAATGGCCTTTTTACCTTCCAGTCGTTTGTGAGATTGATCTGGGGCATAAGGAAATTCCACGACGGCATCTTCGGTCCAGATGTCCATCCAAGTATTTATGGATGCACCTTTTACAATGGACAGATACTTTTGTGCCGCTTCCAATACTAGACATGGATTATTGTTAACCAAAGCAATCACTCCTTCGATATTCTTCAAACGCTTTAATATTGATTATAAACAGGGAATTGCTATAATGGAAGTACGAACAATGTTGTTAGATACTAACCTAGAGGAGAGTGGTCATATGAAAAATGGGTCTATCGACCCTTTGGTCTGTCCCATGTCCTATACTGTTTCTATTGTCGGCGGGAAATGGCAATGGGTGATACTATGGCTGTTATATAATGAAAAAGTACAAAGATATGGCGAACTAAAGAAGCGGCTGCCGACTATTTCGCATAAAATATTGAGTCAACAATTAGACTCTCTTGAATATGAACAACTAATCTATCGGGAAGAATACCCGCAAATACCTCCCAAGGTAGAGTATTCTTTAACTGAAAAAGGGAAAACCCTGATTCCAATAGTGGAACTTATGGCTAAGTGGGGGGGAGAGCATTTGAGGACATTGTATTCTCAAAAACAATGTAATTTGCCACCTGCTTCAGAAACTAGGACTTATACCTAAAACTGCATTTTTTATCAAGACCCAGTAGCGGGGAGGGAGAAATTGTGTTCAAAGCAAGGAAAATCAGCTACCATCAAGCAAATTTATAAACGAACACTACGTCACAAAACAGATTCTATCGCAAAAAAAGAGAAAAACAAGGGACAACCGCCGATTGAAAATTCATAGGCAAACTAGACGCGATTTCCTTCTTCCTGGGCAATCAAAAATTTTGCGTGGAAGGCGCTCCATGCAGGCTACTGCTGCTTCAAAGAAATCAAAGGGACGGTTCTCTTGAGTTATTTGATTCTGACTCAAAAGAACCGTCCCTTCGATTTAAAGACGAGCCTTATATATTGCTGCGACAACAGCTATTCGTAAAGCGCCTAATGGATCCTTTGTTAATTCGGTTATTATTACCAAAAGAAAATTGAGTCTAAACCAAGAAAACAAGCATTAGGTGCCATTATGAACAAGCTTTTGCGGATTGTTTTCTCTGTTCTAAAAAACAAACAACCTTTCCGGTTAATTACATCAGAACAGCAAGTTGAGCTTTATCAAATGAGCCGCAAAAAAGCGGCATAATTATTTACTTATTTATGAATATTAAACAGGCCTTATCAGAAAAAGTTCACATTTTTTTAAGGCCTGTTTGCTATGTCTTTTTTTCATACAAATTATTTTTAATTTTAATCTTGACTTTAGTTAGCTGGTCTTTGTCTTACTTGCAGCCAGGACGTTCACATAAGGAGAACGCTAGAATCTGACTTTAGATATGCAATATTGTGCATAAATTATAACCAATTACTAATACTAGTCTTAATCGATTAAAACAGGAGGAGAAAACGAAATGTAAAAAAAACGATAATAACTCAAATACATGTTAACGTTGAGGACATTGAATGATTTTAAAAAATGTCTGATGAAGAAATTAAAGAGCATTTTACTAAAAATGTAATACCCGAGGTATTGGACAAGTTTAGGTCTACGGACGAAGACCCCTGCGTTATTTGTGGAAGTACCGTTTTTAACATGGCGCGTAAAAGCATATATTCGATCGTTCTGAAAGTGGTCGATTATTGCAATTTGAGTTGTGACTGGAGGAAAAAATGAATAGTTATGACAATCTATTAATTGAACGTGCCAAAACCATGGATTTTATTTTACACTGGTTCATATGGCAAAGGCGATACGGTGATGAACTCTCTATACGTCACAAACTAGGTTTTGGCTATCGCGCTGGAGTATTCTATCCGAACGGTGCACGCTATGGGCAACATCATGATGACTTTCCATCGTTTTTCGATCAAATGGCAGCTTTAGGACTTTCCTTGCTCAGTATTGAATCACTGTTTTGTTATCAGAAGTATGCTTCTTGCAGAACGTTTATCGATACCAATGGAGGAATATTCAACTTTCCTTAAAAAACCAACATGGCCTTTGGGTAGTAATGGACCAAAAACCGGTATAAGGCCCAATGGGAGCATCGCTGTCATTAATTTAACTAGCAAAGGCGATAGTATTTAGAAATCGAAGGGACGGTTCTTTTGAGTTGCTTGATTCCGACTCAAAAGAACCGTCCCTTCGATTTTCCAGAACCTAGAAAAAATATTGAAGAAGTGGTTTCTCATAAGCGCAATTGAACAGGATGATGTAATTCGAGAGACTAAGGAAATAAAAGAAATTACGATAAGGCAATTAACCAAGGTAACCGTAGTAGCTAAAAGTGTAATTGATAGAATATATTGGGACAATGAACCTGTCCCCCTTTGTCCCCCTTTGTCCCCAATTGTGATGCAGAGATTTGGTCACTGACACTCGGATGCCTTCTTTTTATAAACTCATCACAACATTTATTTCAGAATCTAATTAAATTGAGGAGATAGCTCGAAGTTTTTAAATAAAGGCTTCGGCTTATTTTTTTGTACTGTTGAAAGGATTTGGTATACTAAAATTGGAGTAATATTGTGGCAATGTTTTGTTATTTTTAAATTGACTGAATAATGTTACAATGCGATTATGAACAAGGACAGGAGGATATCCAAATGAAGGAGCTACAACATCGACAAAAACAAATATTGAAATATTTGTTACAGATGAATGATTTTCAACCTGTTAAAAAAGTTGCAGCTGTGCTGCAATGTTCAATTAAGACAATACGAAATGATTTGGAAATAATAGAAGAAAGTGGAGTGAGCCTAGAAAAAATATCAGGGCGAGGAGTTCGAATTATCCCATCAGGAGGAAATGATATTGGGGATATGTTAGAAGAAAAAGATTTATTGTGCGATTTATCTGTAGAAAATAGAAGAATGAAAATAATTTTTGAGTTTTTTGAAGGAACAAAAGATAAATTATCTATTCAATATTTAGCTAGTAAATATTTTGTTAGTAAAACTTCAATCGTAAATGACTTTAGAGCTATTGAAGAGAGATTAGTAAAGTATAATTTACATCTTAGTAAAAGTATACAAGGAACATATTTAGTCGGATCAGAGACAGATATTCGTAAAGCAATGGTTGATACGCTTAATACGCTAATATGTTCAAAAAACATTCTTTTTCAAGTGGAAAACACTCGAATTGATAAAGAAACTATTTTGGAATTAGAAGACCGTTTTGGAGAATTTAATGTAAATCAAGTAAAAAAAATTATTGAAAAGGCTGAAAAGATTTTAAATTATAGGATAACAGATCCATATTATATTAATCTGGTTACTCATTTATTAATTTTAATCCAGAGAACAAAACAGGGAAAGACAATTTATTCACAAGCAGAGGTAGAGAAAATTTGTGATGAGTCATTTTATTGTGTTTCACAAAAGATGGCAAAATGCTTGGAAAACGCATTTGATATTCAAATAAATAAAGAAGAAGTGTTTTATATTTATCGTTATCTCATGTCTTCTGGTGGAGTGATAGTACAAGAATCATATTCAGACAGATTAAATGAGGTTGATGATTTTTTGCATAGAATGGCAAATGAGATGATTGAATTATCTACCAAAATCTCATGCTTTAATTTTATGTTTACTCCACTGCTATTCAACAGTTTAATCCTTCATTTGAAGCCAATGATAAATCGGATTGAATACAATATAGAAATAAAAAATCCATTATTAAATGAAATAAAAAATGAATTCCCAGAGGTTGTGTTTTTACTAGAATTGGTAATTATGAAAATAAGAGTAAGGTATAATTTGCCGCGAATTAGTGAAGACGAGATTAGTTATATCGCAGTTTATTTCCAATCCGCTATCGAAGAATCAATGTATAGACAAAATATTATGATTATATGCTCTACGGGCGTTGGAACATCACATTTATTAGCTAAAAGAGTAAATAATCATTTTCCTGAGTGGAAGATCGTAGATATTGTTTCTGCTAAAGAGATGGAAAGAAAAAACAATCTTGATGATATTGATTTAGTGTTATCAACGGTAAAGTTAACTATACCAATAAACAAGCCAGTAGCTTATGTAAGTGCTTTATTTAATAAAGCGGATGTAAATCGGATCAGAGAATCTTTGGTAAAAGGATATCAGCCCATTACAGATGTGATAGAAGATGAGCAGGAAATGCCCTTTGTAACTGATTGCCAAGTGAATGAACAGAAGTATATCGATAGTTCGCGGGCAAAATGCTTGGAGCGTATTGTACTAAATAAGGTAGAGTTTTGCGTATATAGAAAGCAAAATATTTCTCAAGAAAATCAGATAGTTTTCTTGAGAAATATGGATGATGCTAGAAAAAAAATAATAGTGATAATTGGCAGTGATGAAGATTTGTCTGAAAACGTGCTTAAAAAAGTATATTATTTTGCAGTAAAAAAAGAGCATGAATAAAATGCGAAGATCAGGGGGTCTATAAATGGATTTGTTAACAGTTATTGATGAAAGCCGAATTAATTTAGAGTTAGATGTGGCTGATAAAGCAGAAGCGATAAATGCTTTGGCTGATATGCTTATGAACTCTGGCGTTTTATCCTCAAAGGAAGGGTTTATACAAGATGTGTACTTAAGAGAAGCCGAGGGGCAAACTGGAATAGGAGGTGGAATTGCAATTCCTCATGGTAAATCGAAAAGTGTATTGAAAACTTCTTTGGCAATCGGTAGGACCAAAAAACCTATATTTTGGGAATCCCTGGATGATAAGCCTATTCAATGCATTGTTTTATTCGCGGTGAGGGAGGTAGATAGTACAACGGTGCATATAAAGCTATTAGGGGAATTTGCAGGTAGATTAGCGGATGAACGGGTTGTTGAAAAACTGTTAACCAGTACGCAGCCAAGTGAAATCATTGGTATTTTTAGTTAAAAGTAAAAGGGGTGATCAAGGTGAATATTGTCGGAATCGCAGCTTGCACTTCCGGAATTGCACACACGTATATTGCTAAAGAAAAATTGCTGAAAGCAGGTAAAGAGTTAAATCACACTATCCATATTGAAACGCAGGGGACCATAGGAACAGAAGATGAGTTATCAGCTAAAGATATTGCAGAAGCAGATGTTGTGATTATTGCGGCTGATATTAAAGTTGGCGGCAGGGAACGTTTTCAAGGAAAAAGGATCGTGGAAATACCCACACATATTGCCATTAAATCTCCAAAAGGATTATTAAATAAAATCCAGGCGGAATTAAAAGGATAAAAATTGAATTGAGTGGGGGTTATTATTATGTTAAAAGAACTGGAATTAAAGCGGCATGCTATGACAGGAATTTCATATATGATCCCTTTGGTAGTTGCATCAGGGTTATTGATTGCCATCGGAAACATAGTTGGCGGAAATCCAGCCTTAATTTCGGATTATAAAAGCCAATATAATTTATGGGAAGCGGCAGTTACCTTAGGCGTTTACGGGATGGGCTTAATTCCGGCGGTTATGTCGGCAGCAATTGCCTATTCTATTGCTGATCGGCCGGGGATTGCACCTGGTTTATTAATGGGGATGATTGCCAACGCAATGGGCGCAGGCTTTCTTGGCGGTATGCTTGGCGGCTATTTATCGGGCTGGTGTGTGAATTTTCTCAAGAAAAATATAAAGGTTCCAATCTGGGCGCGAGGCTTAATGCCTATGATGATTCTTCCGTTACTGGCGTCTCTTATTGTAGGTTTTATCATGTTCTTTATTATTGGCAGGCCGATTGCAGCCGCTTCATTTGTATTGAAAGATATGCTGGTAAATATGCAAGGCGGATCAAAAGCTGTGTTCGGAGCTATCATGGGAGCCATGGCGGCATTTGATTTTGGCGGACCGGTTAATAAAGTTGCCTCTTTATTTGCGGATGGTCTATTAATTGACAAAGTATATGGACCAGAAGCGATAAAAGTATGTGCATCGATGATTCCCCCTTTTGGTGTAACCTTGTCCTGGCTAATTAAAAAATCTAGATATAGTAATAATGAGGCAGATAATATAAAAATTGCATTTCCTATGGGGATTTGCATGATTACAGAAGGCGTTATCCCTATTGCTGCTGTCGATCCATTTCGCGTGATATTTTCTTGCTCCTTTGGTGCAGCCATAGGGGGTATCATAATCATGCTGTTAGATGTAGGCTCCCCGGTTCCTTCAGGGGGAATGTTTATCGTTCCGGCAATGCAAAACCCATTAGGTTTTTTGACTGCGTTGGGTGTTGGTAGTCTCGTTACAGCATTATTACTTGTGTTCTTAAAGAAAGATGCCCTCGAAACCACAAATAAAGTTGATGAGGAGGAAGAGGTTGATTTATCAGCCATTAGTATAAAATAATTAAGGAGGGGGGATGCGCTATGTATGTTTCTATGAAAGAAATGTTAAATAAAGCAAATAACGAGTTTTATGCAGTAATGGCAATAAACTGCTTTAATTTGGAGACTGCAAGAACAGTAATAAGAGCGGCCGAAAAGGAAAATGCGCCGATTATTATTAATCTTTATCAGGATCATTTACTTAACCATTGTGATAGTCAGTTAATGACGCCAATAGTTAAGATGCTGGCAAATAGAGCAGAGATAAAGGTAGCTCTGAATTTTGATCATGGAAAAGATGTATTGTTATTAAAAAAAGCAATAGATGACGGATTTTCTTCAGTTATGGTGGATGCTTCCCGCTTTGGTTTGGCCGGCAATATTGCGATGACAAAAGAAATTGTAGATTATGCTTTTCCTAAAGGTGTAAGTGTAGAAGGTGAAATAGGCTGTATTGGCAGTACCGAGCAAGCCGAATTTACTGAGGGATCCATGTACAGCGATCCCGATGATGCTGTTACATTTGCACAAAAAACAGGAATTGATGCATTAGCTATTTCGATTGGGTCTTCACATGGAAACTATCCACAAGGTATGATACCCGAATTTGATTTTGAACGGCTAAAATACATAAAGAAGAGGACGCAAATGCCCTTGGTGCTCCATGGCGGTTCAGGTTCGGGCGAAAAAAACATTCTAACGGCAGTTAAAGAGGGCATAAATAAGATTAACGTTGGCTGTGATTTTATGAATGCAAATCTTAATGCCGTAAAAAGCCGGCTTCAGCAAGATGCTAACATAAACTATTATGATTTAGTCGATCAAGTAGAAAAAGACAGTATAGAATTGGTTAGATATTATATCCGATTATCTGGTTCCAGTAACAAAAAGTAGAGGAGATAGATAGATATGTTAATGAATATGAAAGAATTATTGTCAGTAGCGCAAGAAAATAATTTTGCTGTACCGGCTTTTAATGTAAGCAGTAGTATGATTTTAAAGGGGGTTATGGAAGCATGTACAGAAAAAAAGGCGCCTGTAATTATTGCCATTCATCCGGATGAATTGTCGTTTATTGAAGACAGTTTCATTGCGATCGTGCGTGAAGAAGCCGCCAAAAGCAATATTCCGGTAGTCATACACCTAGATCATGGCGGAAATTTTGCACAAATTATTAGAGCGATTAAATGCAGATTTACTTCTGTAATGATTGATGCCTCTTTACTGACTTTTGAAGAAAATATTGCTGTTACCAAAAAAGTCATCGAGGTGGCACATGCTGTAAATGTTTCAGTCGAAGCTGAGCTAGGTACCATCGGAAGCACCGGAAATGGTGGGGAAAGCGGTAGTAAAAAAATTATTTATACAGATCCTGCTACAGTTAAAGAGTTTGTAAAAAGAACAGGAGTGGATACTTTAGCCATTGCGATTGGCACGTCGCATGGAATTTATCCTAAAGATATGCAGCCCAAGTTAAGATTGGATTTATTAAAGGAAATAAGAGAATGTGTGGATATACCATTGGTATTGCATGGAGGTTCGGCAAATTCTGATAAAGAAATTTCCGAATCAGTAAAATTAGGAATATCTAAAATAAATATATCAAGTGATATAAAAGATGCATTTTATAAAAAATGCCGTGAGGTATTACAAGATCCGGTTATCCGCGAACCTAATGAAATCTATCCCCCGTGTATTGAAGCAATGAAAAAAGTGATATATCAGAAAATTAATTTATTTGACGATGGAGATAAAGCTAAGTATTACATTTAAGGTTAACGACGCCATCAGATATTAGTGCCTATCGAAGATGGCATTCAAGAGGTCAATGGGTATGTCTTAATAGAGAAAAAGCCAATTCATGTTATTCAAAGGAATTGGCTTTTTCTCTATTTTTTTTGAGGTATACGCATCAGTTACTAATCATTTTTTCAGAGTCAGGATGAATGTAGTTAGTTGATCGCGTTCCTCTTCTGTAAGTTTTTCAGCAGCAAGCAAAAGGCGTTTTAATGACGGATCAAGAGATGTGGGTTCAACTGCGAAAAAATCTGCTAAAGGAATTTCTAACGCGGAGCAGATACTTTTTATTAAATCAATGTCGGCAGCTCTGTTATTAGAAATCGAAGGGACGGTTCTCTTGAGTTATTTGATTCTGACTCAAAAGAACCGTCCCTTCGATTTTCAAGCCGTTTATTTTAGTCATATTTAGTGATTTTAAAAAGGCCCGGGAATTTTTAGCGGTGCTTATAAAAAAACGGGTATTCGGATTAATGCGTTGAAAATAATTTAACATAATACTAAGTAAATGCTATTAGAATACTCTTAGCACTCTTAGCTATTTTAAGTGAGTAGTACAGTTTATTTTAGATTTGGAATGCCGAATATTGGATTTGTTAGCTATATTATTTTTCTTCATAACGCTGATGACGATATATGCACCAATTGTCACCATGAAATTTCAATGCTTTTTCATACCTAGCATTAAGAGCTACAGCCAGTTTTATAGACGGAATGTTCTCTGGGTGAATTAAACTAATAAAGGATATCTCAGGAATATATTCAGAAGCAATTTTTAGGACCGCCCGAGCCGCCTCGCTAGCAAAACCTTTTCCCCAATAGCTCCGTGACAAATGCCACGTGATTTCTGGCTCTGGCCATTCAATTGGATACCATAAGCCTACTATACCAGCAACTTTACCACTAAACTTTTCTTCAACCGCATAAGGACCATAACCTCGTAAGAACCAATGCCCGGTTCTGATTGCTATCTCTCGCCAGCTTTCAGCTTCAGTTAGAACTCGTCCAATGGTATATTTTATACATGCGTCATCTGAATAGTATTCATGAAGGTCTCGCCAATCATCCTCTTTGAACATCCGGAGAACTAGTTGTTTAGTTTCAAGCTGTTCTGGAATACGAAACTTCATTTTTAATATCCACCCCTTAAAGAATAATTATAGTTGTTCTTTACTTCTACAAACCATAACCACATCCTCCTTAATCTGGATACCTCAAAAAAGCTATAGGAGGAAAATAAGACGGCCTGCCATTATGGCGAAAGAAAAACATCTTTCACCATAACCGCAGGCCTGTTTCATTTTATTTAGCAGCCTTGCATGGCAGCACGCCAGGCCAAAAGCGCCAGCCGTGCCGAAGGGCACGCGGAAAACGGCTGGCACCTGAATTTATGACAGCGGATTTTCAGAGAGCGCACCTGCCGCCTGAATAAGCAAACCACTCCCAGCCCCCGCCAGCCTTTGGCAGGGGAAGCAAGCTAACCCCCTTCCCACAGACATTGGGGAGCCTTCTGCAACTTTATCGCTGCGCCGCCCGGCCCCACTTGCCGCCCAACCCCCTGCAAGGCCTATGACATAATGTACTGATATGTAGACTTCCCCTTCGGGACGCTCACGCAGGTTAGTTTTATTATTTGGGAGGCGGCGTTCGCTTAAGTCGACATATGGACGTTATGTCAACGGCCTATTTTATCTTTCTTAATGCGGCAGCGGAACCGGACGCCTTCGCTTTGTCTTGCGGCTATCATTTTGCCTAGCGCCAGCGCCACGGCCATAGCCTAACGGCATCCGCCTTCGATATGGATAGAGACACGAACTTGCCAACTGCCTCGGCGAAATGAAAAAGTGCAGTTGGCGTTCTGCAAAAACGATCTGAAAAAGAAGCAAACCGGGATAAAAAGTGAAAAAGCGTAATTTTTCCACTAATATACAAGTATGGCAGAAGGCATCAAGGCCAAGCCCTGCGGGTGGCAGCACTAAAACCATGTGTTGGCCAGTCTTGACACCTTCTGATATGCAAGGCGTTGCAAGTGGAAAAATGTTAAGCAGAACATTTGTTTGTGATTTATGTGGCGATATGAAGGGATATGATAGGGTTTCATAGAACTTTATGCTATACTAAAAAAATATATACCATGTATTTCTTTCTGGTTTTATTTTTTTAGATTGTTTTAGTTGGTCGAATTTTAAAAAAAGATTTTTGAGGATGGATAGCTATGGGTAATTCGTTTACTTTTATTGATTTGTTTGCTGGAATAGGGGGAATACGAATTGCTATGGAAAGATGTGGCGGCGAGTGTGTGTTTTCTTCTGAGTGGGATAGTTATGCCCAGAAGACGTACAGTGGTAATTTTTTCGAAGTTCCGGCCGGAGACATAACTAAGATCGATGAACATGATATACCATCGCATGATATATTGACGGCTGGGTTTCCATGTCAGCCCTTTTCCATTGCGGGTGTTTCAAAGAAAAACAGTCTCGGACGGGCAACCGGGTTTCTTGACAAAACACAGGGCACCCTGTTTTTTGACGTTGCCAGGATTATCAGGGCCAAGCGTCCAAAAGTATTTTTACTTGAAAATGTAAAAAATCTTGTTTCACATGACAAGGGCAGGACATTTGGTACAATTCGTGCCGTTCTTGATGAACTGGACTATGAAGTTTTCTGGAAGGTTCTTGATGCAAGACACTATCTGCCGCAGCACAGGGAGCGTGTTTTCATTGTAGGGTTTGACAGGCAGCGCTTTGGCAATGTTGAAAGCTTTGATTTTCCGGAACCACCTGAAAATACTGAAATCAGACTGGGCGATATTCTCGATGATAGCGTGCCGGAAAAATATGTTCTTAGTGATAAGCTGTGGACGTATTTGCAAAACTATGCTGCAAAGCATAAGGCCAAGGGGAATGGTTTTGGATATGGGCTGGCAGATTTGGATGGTATATCGCGCACATTAAGTGCACGATACTATAAGGATGGCTCTGAAATTCTTATTCCACGTGCGGATGGAAATCCGCGCAGGTTGACGCCACGCGAGTGCGCGCGTCTTATGGGATACCCGGAATGGTATGTCATACCGGTATCGGATACTCGGGCATACAAACAGTTTGGTAATTCTGTAGCCATACCGGTTGTTGAAGCTGTAGGACATTCGATGATTGACACACTGACTCAGTTGGAAAAACAGGTACGGGAGCAAATGGTTTCATGACTGATGTTTTTACTCCTGAAAAGCGCAGCGAGGTAATGGGAAAAATCAGGAGCCGTGATACAAAGCCGGAAGAAATGGTAAGAAAGTGGCTGTTTTTCAACGGCTTCCGCTATCGAAAAAATGTATCCAATCTTCCGGGAAAGCCGGATATAGTGTTGCCTAGGTACAGGACAGTGGTTTTTGTCAACGGTTGTTTCTGGCATGCCCATGAAGGATGCCGCTTGTTTGTTGTTCCAAAGACGCGGCGCGAATGGTGGCTGGAAAAACTGGGAGGCAATCGCGCCCGTGACGAGCGCAACATGCGGTTGCTGCGCGAGGCGGGCTGGAATGTAGTAATAGTATGGGAATGTGCATTGAAAAACAAAAAGCAAGCCGATATTACACTGGGAAAATTGGAGGAGCTGATCAAAAACAATGAACGAACTTGTACAGCATGCAATCGATGATTGCCATCAAAATGGACAGTCATATGTAAAGTTCATTACCGCCAATGAAACTGGTACTAATGGATCGCATCAAACGGGATACTATATTGCGAAGGCTAGTTGGTCTTTTTTATTTGAGAGGCAGGGACAACGTGGTGAGAACATGGAGCGTTTTGTCACCATTCAGTGGCAGGATGATCTTGAGACGGACAGTCGGTTTATCTGGTATGGCACAGGTACGCGGCGGGAATACAGGATTACCCGGTTTGGGCGGGGATTTCCATTTTTAAATGATGATCATGTGGGGGCATTGCTCGTTCTAACCAAAGTGTCTGATGAATATTATCATGGCTGGGTATTCAATCGTGACGAGGAAATTGACGCATTCATGGCAGCATTTAACTTGTCGCCGGAGGATTTGAATACTATTATAAATGCTCAGCGTCAATTACAGCCTAGTGATATTATGCAAGAGTATATTGAAAGTTTGAACCAGATGGGTATTGATTTTCCTGATACTGTTACAATGTCAAGGGAGGCTAGAAGTATCTCATCTCTATGCCAGCGTGATCAAACTGGTGTGGATGATAGACTACTCACTTGGGTAAATACTGAATATGAGTTGTTTCGTGCCATCGAGCAGGCACGGTATCAACCAGTTATCAGTAGATTGTTTCCTGATGTGGAAACTCTGATTATCTTTGCTAATAAAATTTTAAACCGCCGTAAAAGCCGGGCAGGAAGATCCCTCGAACATCACTTGCGTGCAATATTTGATGATGAACAGTTGCGTCACGGATGGCAGGCTGTAACGGAAGGAAATAAGAAACCTGACTTCATTTTTCCAGGTGAGGCAGAATATCATAACCCGAGATGGCCACAAGAAAAACTTGTATTTCTTGGTGCAAAAACGACTTGTAAAGATCGCTGGCGTCAAGTCATTAATGAAGCTGACCGTATTCCTGTCAAGCATCTTTTTACTTTGCAACAGGGAATTTCGCCAGCGCAACTTGCAGAGATGTCTATAGAAAATGTGAAACTGGTGGTTCCAGCAAGTAATATGTCATCTTTTCCTCGTGAATACCATGAAAATATTCTTTCTTTGCAACAATTTGTTGATATGGCTAAACATACAATTGCCTGACAAAACCGGATTGTAAAAGTAACGAAGGTGACTATAGGAGGAAGATATATGGACGAGGTTTTCTGGATTTATGAAAACTGGAAAAACAATGGACATCGGGCGAGAATTCATCGCGAAGGATGTAAACACTGCTATATACCCGAAGGAAAAGAACATCCGGTAGCAAGTGTGGGAAGTGCTTGGCACGGTCCTTTTGCTAACCTTGATATGGCAGTTGACGAAGCAGGTAAACTTTGTTCCAAAATAGCACTGTGCAAAATGTGCCTGAGAACCATAAAATGAAATAGATAAGCAACTAGCAGGCAGGCTGTTTATTTTAATATATATAAGTCGAATTAAGTTATGATAAATTTAATTGTAGAAAACATTTAGTAACTTCCTTTAGACTATAGCTAATACTCAATTCTTTACGGGATATTCTTATAAATATTTAATTCGACTTATATAGATTGACATATTCGTATTATTGTCAGGACTAGAATCAGTCACACCTTCAAATGTTGAAGCTGGCTTTTTCTGATTTCGAATACTTATAACCAATTGTAATATACTGGAGTGATATAATTTGATTTCGACAATAATCATGGATGCCTATACGAAAAACGAAGCGTCAGAGCTTGCCTCCGCGGTAAGCGATTTATGTGATCCTACGTCATCTAGTGAATGGTCATCTGCTGGAATTTATAGTTTTTGGGATTATTACACTAAGGAAATACTGTATATCGGTTTGGCAGTTGATTTGGGTATGCGTTTTAAACAGCACAACGGGATTATTAAAGTAAAACCTAGTTCATGTAAAAAGAAACAGATAGATGAATATTTTAATCATAAGGATAAATTAGGTTATACAATTTTTACTCAGTCATCATTATCACAGCCAGTAACATGCAAAAATCAGGAACTTTATTCCCAATTTATTGGGGAACTAGATCAGTCATCAAGTAAATTAAGAGTCGATCGGAAAGACATTGAAGACGCCGAGGCTATTTTGTTGGAAATTTATAGACAGGTTCATAGTTCATTACCAAAATGGAATAAAATTAGAGGACTAGCGACAAATATACAAACTGTAACGCCTGGCAACTATGAATTAATTAAATGCATTAATACACTTGAACCGAACCCATTGGTTTCCAAGTCAACTATACGTGAATTGTGTGAGCATGAATACTATTGTTTCTATGAAATTCAATTGCATGCAATACGATGGAATATGTTATATTTGGGAGTTACATGGGAAGAATCTTTAAAAATACTAAAACAACAGGTTGGAGAATTTTTTGTGAAGATTTATGATGAAATGCAGAGTAAAGGTTATTTAAAAAAGGAAATAAATTTATAGTTTAGTTTCTTGTGATTTATGCGAATAAGTTGACTGTCAAATACTAAATCTAGCCGGATAGAAAATTTACTATCCGGCTAGTAGGTGGTGTTGCGTTGCTGTACAGCAACCGTACAGCAACGCGTTTAAAAACATATGTGGCACTATGTGAAATGAATCCTTGCTTTATGAGGCTTTGTAGGTTTTTCAGTATTGATAAAAACCTATAAAACTTGATTCACATTCAAGAGGTCACTGGTTCGAAACCAGTATACCCCACCAGGAAATTCAAGGCTTTGAGGCATTTTG